>MHXE01000010.1 GCA_001824375.1 Parcubacteria group bacterium RIFCSPHIGHO2_02_FULL_40_12
AGGGTGGATTTTGTATGAATGACAGAGAAGATTATTCGGGGGTCTGTTATAGTGCTGATGGTAAAACAACAATCAAGTGCCCGTCGCAATTAGGCGGCCAATGTGTTTCACCGCAGTGGTGGGATCCGGCAAGGGGGTACTGCGTTGGTTCAAGCACTGGTGGAGGAACAACTTCTTGCCCGGCTGGATACCACTATCATGGCGAAAGCGGAGGGTTCTGTATGAATGATCGGGAAGATTATTCGGGGACTTGTTATACCGCTGATGGCAAGTCAACAACTACTTGTCCAAAATCAACTTATACGCCCGGTCCTTATTCTTATCCGAGTTATTCTCCCGGCCCAGGCCCCGGCGGTTCCAGCTGTTCCAAATCATTAATCAGTCTTCTTGGCGACGGTTGCCATCAGATGTATTCTGATCCATCAGGTAGACAGATCTATTGCGACGGACCAATGAGTAAATCAGCCAAAGAAGGAGATACGACAACTACGCCGGGATGTTTTTACAGCGGCGGACCAACTTATACGCCCGGCCCATCTTATACTCCGCCTCCATCTTGTCCGTCCGGCCAGTGGTGGGATTACACAAGGAGTGCCTGTGTATCAAATACAGCTACTTACTCGCCTTATCCGTCATACCCGCCGCCAACAAGCAGTGGTTCCTGCCCAAGCGGTTCTCATACTATGTATGTTAATAATGCCGGCGGTTATTGTATGTCTGATAGTGATGGATCTAAATGTGGATCATTAAATTCAAGCAGTGTAAGCAGTTTTGGTTCATGTTCGTCATATCAAAGTACTACTACCTACACTCCGCCTCCATCTTGTCCGTCCGGCCAGTGGTGGGATTACACGACAAGTTCTTGTCAGGGTAGCGCTACTGCTACTTATACTCCACTTCCATCTTGTCCATCCAGCCAATGGTGGGATTATACGACAAGTTCCTGCCAGGGCAGTACCACTACGTATACGCCTTACCCGACAACAGAATATACGCCCCCGCCATCTACTTATTCACCGCCTCCGGAATCATCACCACCTCCTCCAACAAGCGGCGCCCTTTATAATCACTTGGCTACTATTCATTGTGCCGGGATTGATAGAGTCTGGGATGGTCAGTATTGTCAGCCAGAAGGATTTATTGCCAGATCAATTGAAAATACTTTAGCCAGTTTGGCAAAACTCTTTGGTTTCTAAAAATTTAAAAGGTAAAACCGTACAGGTCATTTTTATTTCTGTTTTGATAGTTATCGGTTTGTTTTTGGTTTTTTATCCGGATAAGAAAATAGAAATCTGGAATAAAAATTCTTCCAGAGAGACCCTGATAGCAATAGACGAGGAGAGCACAAAAGCGCTGACCACGAGGACAACCGTAAATCAATTTTTTCCGCCGGATATTGAATTTCAAAAACAATTAGATGATCCGCCTAAAGCAGTAAAAGCAATTTATTTGACCGGTTGGTCAGGAGGCAATGAGGCAAAAATCAAACAAGTCATAAATTTGGCCCGGACCGGAAAAATCAATGCTGTAGTGATTGATATAAAGGATTTTTCCGGAAAGATTTCATACAACACTTCAGTTAAAGAGACGGGGGAATACGGGGCTGAGGAAGCGAAAATCCCAAGGATTAACACTTTAATTAAACGGCTGCATGACGAAAAAATTTACGTTATTGCCCGGCAAGCAGTTTTCCAGGATCAAGTTTTAGCCATATCTAAGCCTGAGCTTGCAGTCAAAAGCGTAAAATTAAGCCAAGTTGCCACAGTTTCACAAGATAACTCCGAAGGAAAGCCTTCAGCTTCCTACGGGGCAAGTATTTGGCGAGACTATAAAGGACTTGCCTGGATTGATCCGGCGGCAAGCGAGTCTTGGAATTATAATATTAAAATTGCCAAAGATGCTTGGAGCCACGGTTTTGACGAAATAAATTTTGATTATATCCGTTTTCCGACTGACGGTGATTTGAATGATCGATTGTTTCCGTTCTGGGACGGCAAACGGTTAATGGGCTTGGTGATGAGAGATTTTTATAAAGAAATTCGCCGTCAGATGCCAGACGCTCGACTTTCAATAGATCTTTTTGGCCTAGCTGCAGTCACTTTTTACGATTTCGGAGTGGGGCAGATGATTGAAGACGCGTTTGAATTTTTTGATTTTGTAAGCCCGATGCTTTATCCGTCTCATTTCCCGTTGACCTTTTTAAGCGGTTCGCCAACCGAAGAAAGAAAACCGGCTGAATATCCTTATGAAGTGGTTAGAAAATCTATGGATACAGCTTTAATCCGTTTAAGAAACTCCGGTTCAAATTCATCGTTGCGGCCGTGGCTTCAGGATTTTGATTTGGGCGCGGATTATGACGCCGAAAAAGTAAAAGCCCAAATTCAAGCAGTAATTGATTCTTTCGGGGAGGAGGGAAGTGATGATTATCGCGGCTTTATGCTTTGGAATCCGGTCAATGTTTATACTGAAGATGCGTTGTAATTTCGGTTAAAAAATGGAATAATGAATTATGGAAAACGAACAAGACAGCCAAAATACTCAGGATTTGACGAAAAAAAAAGTTAAGCAATTAAAGCGGGAAGAAAGGATGACTGAACGATTACAGCAGGCCAGCTCTAAAAGAAATAAAAAATATTGGATGAGATTTTTTTTGATATTATTAATTTTCGTGGCTGGTTTTGGACTTTGGAAATTGTCCCAGCAGGCAGCCGGCCCTTCTGCTGATACAGCTGAATTGCTTAAATTAAACAGCACTGACTGGGTGAAAGGCAAGAATGATGATGCGGCCCCGACTTTAATTGAATATCTTGATTTTCAATGTCCGGCGTGCGCCTCTTATTATCCGTTGGTAAAACAATTATATGATGAATACGGCGATCGAATACGTTTTGCAGTGAGGCATTTTCCTTTGGTTCAAATCCATGGGAATGCCATGGCTTCCAGTCGGGCAGCCGAAGCCAGCGGGAAGCAGGGTAAGTTCTGGGAAATGCACGATATTTTATTTGAAAAACAAAACGAGTGGTCAAATGTCCGCAATCCCGAACAATTATTTACTTCTTACGCTGAAAGCATTAATCTTAATAGAGAGCAATTTTTAAATGATTATAAAGATGATTCGCTTGAGGAGAAAATAAAAAAAGACAGAGATTCCGGTTCTAATCTCGGAGTGCCCGGAACTCCAACTTTCTTTTTTAACGGCCAGAAAATAGAAAATCCAAGAAACTACAGCGTTCTCAAATCAATTATTGAAAACGCAATTGCTAAATGACGTCTCCATTTATTTCTACAATTAATCAATTACTTTCTTTTTTAGTTGTTGGTGGACAGATTATCGCTGTTGTTTTGTTTTTACTGATTCTTTTTTATAAGAAATCCCCGCTTTTAAAATTTGTCGGCAAAAATGGTTATTTGTTTGCTTTCATTGTTTCTTTAACGGCAATGTCTGGCAGTTTGTTTTATTCTGAAGTGGCTGGCTTCACTCCCTGTGTTCTTTGTTGGTATCAGAGGATTTTAATGTACCCGCAAGCAATTCTTCTGGCTGTGGCTTTATGGAAAGGCGATAGGCGCATCAATGATTATTTAATTGTTCTTTCGGCAATTGGGGCTCTCATCGCTACTTACCATTATTTTTTACAGATTGGAGTATTGCCGGAACTGCCTTGTTCGGTTACTGGTTTTTCGGTTTCCTGCAGCCAGGTTTTTATAATGAATTTAGGATACATCACAATTCCAATGATGGCTTTGACAGTCTTTCTCTTGTTGATACTTTTGGCATTGATTAATAAAAAAATAAGAGTAGAACCCAAACTTAAAGTTTAATATAATATGGAAATATGGATTTTTTAACAATTATCCAAAGCAAACCCGTTCTCATCGGTTTTCATCTTGGTTTTGCGATTATCGGTATTGATGCGTTTTTGTGGTTATTAGGGAAATTAAAAGATGACGGAGGTTCGCAAAAAAGCACGATTATTATTGCGGCAGTAGGCGTTATTTCTTTTATCGCAAGTTGGATTGTCGGCGGTTATTATTATGTCGTTTATTACGGCGCGCTCGTGAGGCCGGTGATTAAAAGCGGTCTCGCGCCGTGGGCTCACAATATTATTATGGAAACCAAGGAACATGTTTTTTTGTTTATTGTTCCGCTTGCAATGACCGTGTTATTCATCACTTTGCTTGATAAAAAAGAAATGGAGCAGCTTCGGCTTCGCCGGCTTGCTTTGTGGCTTTCCGGGGTCGTTGCCGTATTGGGGCTTCTAATCGGCGCGATGGGATTTATAATCTCTGCCGCGGCCCGATGGGGAGTAATCAACTGATGTATTTTTATGAATAAACCAAAATTAATTATTTCATCGGCATACGCGGCGATTTTAACTGTCGTTTTTGTTGTGGTTGTTACTATTTGGGCGGAACTTTCAGCACCGTTAAAAGATTGGCTTAAAAATTTTTCCGGCCATCACTGGACTTCGAAAAGCATTTTTTCCGCACTGCTGTATGCGGCCGCTACGGCGGCATTGTATCAAGGTTTTCGTAATCCAAGCGGAGATATTCTTCGCAAAGCGTTAGTTTTTGTTTTAATTTCTACGGCGCTTGGCACCGTTATCCTCGCGGCATTTTATACTGGACACCATTTCAGCCTTTTTAAATATTAACTTCGGTGAAATAATTTTCAATCATCTTTATTTATAATTATGATGGGTTGGAATATGATGAATTGGGGCGGCGGAATGGGACTTGGAAGTTTTTGGTTTTTCGTCGCCGCTTTAGATCTTATTGTTTGGCTGGTTGTCGGGATTCTGGCGGCTGTTTGGCTCTGGAAAAAAATCAATAGATAGTTTATATTAATTGAATGAAAAATTATTTTAGTTCAGTTAAGGCATTTTTACTTTTTCTTTTTATAGTCGCGGTTTTCTGGTATGTCAGCGCTTACTCGCGTTCAGTCGTACCGGAACGGACTTTTACGGTTTCAGGCGAAGGTAAAGTTGTGGCGGTGCCTGATATTGCCCAGCTTTCAGTCGGCGTTTTGACTGAAGGCGGGGAAAATCTGACTGACCTTCAAAAACAAAACACTGAAAAAATAAACCTTATAATCTCTTATTTAAAAGAGCAGGGGATAGATCAAAAAGACATAAAAACCGAATACTATAATATTTCGCCAAGATACCAAAGCACTCCTTGTCCGCTTTATCTGCCGACTTATCCGGAAATAATCCGGCCCTGTCCATCCTCACCAGAAATTATCGGCTATAGCATTAGCCAGACTATTTCAGTTAAAGTAAGGGATTTGAGCAAAGCCGGCGATATTTTAGCCGGAGCGGTGAAACGCGGAGCCAATACCGTTTACGGTCCGAATTTTACGATTGACGATCCGGTCAGCCTTCAAAACCAAGCTCGCGAAGAAGCAATCAAAGTAGCCAGAAAAAAAGCAAAATCAATGGCTAAAGCCGGAGATTTCCGACTCGGCAAACTGGTTTCAATTCAGGAAGGATTTTCCGACTTACCGATTACTTATGGATTAGAGGCCAAAGGAGGAGCGGTATCGATTCCGACAATTGAACCGGGTTCTCAAGAGATTCTGGTTAACATCACTCTTACTTACGAGATAAGATAAAAAAACTCTTTTGCTAAAAAATTTCAGAAAATTTTCTGAAATTTTTTAGTTATCCACTTTTTTATTTTTTAAAAAAGTTTTTTACTTGTAAAATTAAATTAGGAATACACATTTTTTGGAGACAAAAATTTGAAAAGTGGCAGTATAGTCGGCTGTCGCAAAATATAAAGCGGCCCCTCACTCAAAAATCAAATCAAATTTCTGATTAGTTATCTTGAAAAACTTGTCTAATTTGAGTGTAGGGGCATCAACAGATGGTTAAGAGAAGAAAAAAGGTGGCCAAGAAGAGAAAGGCTGCCAAAAAGAGAAGGAGATAATTTTTCTCCGAAGAAAAACCCCGCCTGCGGGGTTTTTCTTACTTAGCCGGAACGAGATAGATTTCCGGAGTGAAATATTTTATTTTATCCACGGGCCAGGCCCTGATAAAAACTTTTCCGATTATATACGATTTATTCAATACTCCCCATCTTCTGGAATCGGAACTGTGCAGACGGTTGTCGCCTAAAACAAAATACTCGTTTTCATAAAGCTTAACTCTTAAACTGCCTTCGGTGATCTGGCCAGAATCAAGATAACTTGATTCATCTAAAATAAATCCATTTGGATTCCCTTCATTAAAAACTTTGGCTTGATTATTTTTTATTTCGATTGTTTCATTAGGCAGGCCGATTATTCTTTTTATAAAATACTGCCTTGGGTTTTCTGGGTAGCGGAAAACCACGGTATCTCCTCTTTGAGGCTCGGAAAACCGATAGCTTATTTCATTTATTATCAAATAATCGCCGTCTTCAAAGGCTGACTCCATTGACGCCCCTTTCACAAAAAAAGGCTGGGCGATAAAGTAGCGGATTGGCAGGATAATTGCCAGAGCCAGAATCAATATCTTGATTATTTCCAGTAGAAATAAAAAAAAGTTTTCCCGGCTTTTTTTGTTTTGACTTTTGATTTCTTCGCCCATTACATTTAATATAAATTAACAACTTAAAACTTACAACTCATAACTTACAACTGCTAAAGTTGTCGGTCGTCGGTTGTTAGTTGTTAGTTAATTGAAAGTTATTATTGGACTTGGCAATCCGGGGAAAGAATACGAAAATACCCGCCACAACATCGGGTTTAAAGTCATTGAGTATATTAATAAAGAGTATGGCGGCGAATTTATCTTGGATAAAAAAACAAACTCTGAAATCTCTGAAGTTAAAATGGGCGGCAAAAAAGTCCTGCTGGCTAAGCCCCAGACTTTTATGAATAAATCCGGGGAGGCGGTTAAGGGATTAGCTAAAAGTTTAAAGTTTAAAGTTTCAAATTTAGTCATCATCCATGATGATTTAGATATCCCTTTTGGCAGGACAAAAATTTCTTTTGGCCGGAGTTCGGCCGGGCACAAAGGAGTGGAATCAGTTATTAAAGCTTTAAAGACTGATAAATTTAATCGTTTAAGGATTGGGACTTTTAACCAACAAATCGTCAAAATTAGGAAAATAAAAGACAAGAGAAAAAAATTGAGTGAGATGAGTAAATTCGTAGTCGGTCCATTTGGCTCAAGCGAAAAGCCGAAATTAGATAAATTAATTAAAGAAGCGGCAGAAAAGATTAAATCTTTCTTATGACTGAAAACCAAAAAGTTCATTTAAACGCTTTTAACTGTATCCCCGGAGTGGGATACGGCACTTTGAAAAATATTAACGAATATTTTAAAGGAGATTTTGAAGCTGGTTTCAAGGGATCAGAAAGTCACTTTAGAAACGCTGGAATAAAAAACTTTGAACTCTCCGCGCTCTTACAAGGAAAAAATAAGATTGATTCCGAGAAAGAATGGAAAAAACTTGAGAAAGAAAAAGTTAAAATGATTGTTTTTGACGAACCGGAATTTCCCAAACTTCTAAAACATATTCCTGATGCGCCAGTCCTTTTTTATATGAAAGGAGAATTAAAAAAAGAAGATGATTTTTGTTTCGGAATAGTCGGAACAAGGCTCGCTACTAATTACGGAAAAGAAACAAGCCAAGTCATTGCTTTTAAATTGGCTAATGCCGGTTTAACTATAGTCAGCGGAATGGCAGTTGGGATTGACACTGAAGCTCATAAAGGAGCCTTGTCTTCCAGCGGCCGGACCATTGCCGTGGTTGCATCGGGATTAGATGAAAGAAGTTTGTTTCCCCAGGAGAATATCAGTCTCTCTAGGAAAATCATTGAGCGCGGGGCAATGATTTCGGAACATCCAATTGGAATGAAGGCAGATCGGGAAAAATTTGTTTCAAGAAACAGGATTATTAGCGGTCTATCCAAAGGCGTTTTAGTTGTTGAGGCACCTTTGCGGTCAGGCGCCTTGATTACGGCAAGGCATGCCTTGGAGCAAAATCGGGAAGTTTTTGCCGTACCTGGGAACATTTCTTCGAGGATGTCTTTTGGAGCTAATCTGCTTTTGAAACAGGGGGCGGCCTTGGTTACCAGAGCCGAGGATATTTTGCAGGAACTGAATTTTAAATTCAGTTTGCCGGCAGTTGATGAAGTCGGCGCTAAAATTTTTAGTTCCGATAACAAAGTTGAAGAAAAAATTTTTGATATTTTAAACGGAAACGGGGAAGTGAAGCATATTGACGAGATTGCAAGATTTTCCGGAACAGCCGTCCAAAAAATCAATGCCGCGTTGACAACAATGGAGATGAAAGGAATAATTAAAAATCTTGGGAATGGACAATATAGTTTGGAAGAAAGATATTTAACTCCGATTGAAGACGAGGAAATATGAATCTTGTAATTGTAGAATCACCAGCCAAAGCAAGAACAATTTCAAAATTTTTAGGCCATGAATATTCGGTTCAGGCTTCTTTTGGTCATGTCCGTGATTTGCCGAGGACCGTTCTTGGCGTTGATGTTGAAAATAATTTTGAGCCAAAATATGTGATTCCGCCAAAAGCCAAAAAAACCATTGCCGCCTTGAAGAAGCTTCTTTCTAAATCAGAAAAAATCATAATGGCGACTGATGAAGACAGAGAAGGAGAAGCGATCTCGTGGCATTTGGTTCAGGCTTTGGGGTTAGAAGATTCTAAAAGGAAAACCGTAGACCGGATTGTTTTTCACGAGATAACCAAGGGGGCGATTGAAAAAGCGCTTGAACATCCGCGGACTATTGATATGAATTTAGTTGATGCTCAGCAGGCGCGTCGGGTTTTGGATAGGCTGGTCGGTTACAAACTCTCTCCTTTTTTATGGAAAAAAGTTGCCCGAGGGCTTTCGGCCGGACGGGTCCAATCAGTGGCAGTTCGTTTAATTGTTGAGCGGGAAAGAGAAATTGAGAATTTTAAGGCAGAGGAATATTGGACGATTGAAGCTAACTTGCAACCTGCAACTGATAATCGGCAACAATTTATTGCTTTTTTAAATAAAATAAAAGGCGAGGCAATTCCAAAACCTGGCATTAAGAATAAAGTCGAGACCGATAAAATTTTAGATGATTTGAAAGGCAAGGAATTTATCGTTTCAAAAATCGAAAGCAAGGAGGAGAAAAGGGTCCCAGCATCTCCTTTTATTACCAGCACTCTCCAGCAAGAGGGTTTTAAAAAGTTAAGATTTTCTTCAAAGCAGACAATGATGCTGGCCCAGCAACTCTACGAAGGTGTTGAGCTTGGCGACAAAGGGCCAACCGGCTTAATAACTTATATGAGAACCGATTCAACCAATCTTTCAGAACAGGCGCTTTGGGCTGCCAAAGATGCGATTATAGAAATGTTTGGTGAGAAATATTGGGCTGGATTTCCGAGAAAATACAAAGTTAAATCGCGACTGGCCCAAGAAGCTCACGAAGCAGTAAGGCCGACTGATCCGGCGCGGACTCCGGAAAGCATTAGAAGCCATTTAACTCCGCAGCAATTCAAACTTTATGATTTAATCTGGCGCCGTTTTATGGCTACCCAGATGAAAGAGGCTATTTTTGATACGATGAGCGTAGAAATAGAGGCCGGTAATTACACTTTCGGAGCCAACGGTCAAATTCTTAAGTTTGACGGATTCTTAAAAGTTTATCCGATAAAGTTTAGCGAATTGACTTTGCCTAAATTGGAAGAGAAAGAAAAAGTAGAAGTTTCTGAAATTTCACCGAAGCAGCATTTTACCAAGCCGCCGCCGCGTTTTAATGAGGCGTCTTTGATTAAGACTTTGGAGAAATTCGGCATTGGCCGGCCCTCAACTTACGCGCCGATTATTTCAACTATTCAAGATAGGAATTATGTTCAGAAAGATCGGACCAGATATTTTCATCTGACTGAAATCGGCAAAATGGTAAATGATTTATTGGTCCAGCATTTCCCGAATGTGGTTGATTTGAAATTTACGAGCAAAATGGAAGATGATTTAGATAAAATAGCCGATGGGAAAGAGAAGTGGACATTAGTGCTTAAAGAGTTTTATAAGCCGTTCAGTGAGAACCTTGAAAAAAAATACAAAGAAGTCAGCGATAAGACCGTGGAAGAAACAGATGAAATCTGCGATAAATGTGGCGGTAAGATGGTTATTCGGATGGGCCGTTTCGGAAAGTTTATGGCCTGCTCCAATTTTCCAAAGTGCAAGAATACAAAAAATCTTTCTAATTCCGAAAACTAATTTTTTCTGCTATCATTTTAAAGATGTCTAACGAAACAATCCTTAAAGTTGAAAATCTTTCAGTCCAGTTTGATGGTAATAAAATTCTTGAAGATTTAAGCTTTGAGGTGAAGAAAGGCGACATTACCGCGGTTATCGGTCCGAATGGGGCAGGGAAGACGGTTTTGTTCAGGGCTTTATTAGGACTCGTGCCTTATTCGGGGGAAATAATTTGGCAAGAAAATATTAAAGTGGGCTATGTCCCCCAGCGGTTCATTGTTGAACGCGACTTGCCTTTGAGCGTTAAAGAATTCTTAAGCTATAAAGGCAGCAAAAATAAAATAACAGAGGTTTTAAAATGGGTGGGATTTCAAACCAAAGATGAGCATCATTTAATCCACCATTTACTGAATCTTCCTCTTGGAGTTTTGTCCGGCGGAGAACTTCAGAAAGTTTTGATTGCCTTCGCTCTTTTGGGCAATCCCAAAGTTTTGCTTTTTGACGAACCGACCACTGGCGTGGATATTGGCGGGGAAGAGACAATTTACAATCTGCTTAAAAAATTAAGAGATGAGCACGACCTGACTGTCATTTTTATTTCTCATGATATTCATGTGGTTTATCAATACGCCAGTAATGTTTTATGTTTGAATAGGGAAAAAATTTGCTTCGGGCCGCCGCATCAGGCTTTAAATGCCGATGAATTAAAAAAACTTTATGGGACGGAAATAGGGATTGTTGAACATTCTCATACGTTAAAATGATTGATCATAATTTATTATATTTCCTAGCGAGCCCGCAGGGAAGCTTGCTTTCATGACGGGCGAGCGACGGGAATTCAAGAAATGCCATTGGATTTATTATTTTCACTAATTACAGCAGGGATTGTCGGGGCCGCGGCCGGGTATCTCGGTTCAATAATGGTTTTGCGGCGCCTCGCTTTGGCCGGTGATGTCTTAAGCCATGTTGCCCTGCCCGGAATCGGGATTGCCTTGATTTATGATCTTAGTCCGTTTTTATTGGCTTTTATATTTTTATTTGCCGCTTCATGGATAATTTGGGTTCTTGAAAAGAAAACCAAACTTTCGACCGAATCTTTAATTGGAATTTTATTTGTTGCTTCTTTGGCAGTCGGAGTGATGATTATTCCTGAGTTAGAAAAATTAGGCGAGGCGTTTTTCGGCGATATATCCCAGATTAATATTTTTGATGCCGGATTGGCTATTATTCTTTCAATTCTTGTATTTACCATCGGCGCTAAGATTTATAAAGGTTTGGTTTTAGGAACTATTTCCGAAGATCTTGCTGTTGCTAACGGCGTAAAGTTAAGAAGGATAAATCTTTTATTTTTGTTTTTGGTAGCGGCGGTTGTGGCTTTAGGGATTAAGGTTGTCGGCACCCTGCTTATGGGCGCTTTAATTATAGTTTCAGCCACGGCCGCTAAAAATTTGAGCCGTAGTATTACAGGATATGCTTCTTTGAGCACATTTTTTGGCTTAATAACTGCGCCGTCAGGTCTTTTAATTGCAAGAGCTTATGAATTGCCACCCGGCCCGATGATTATTTTAGTCGGGATTGGGATATTTTTGTTGAGTTTATTCGGGAGAAGGTAAGTCCATATGTATAAAATTTCTCCATCTCTAATTGGAATGTTGCTTGAGTGTCCGCGGTGTTTGTGGCTTCATTATCGTGAAAAAATTGAGCGTCCCCGCGGGATTTTTCCGTCTTTACCCAGTGGTATGGACGAGGTCTTTAAAAATTATTTTGATATCTACCGTTTGAAAAATGAACTACCTCCAGAGTTGGTTGACAAAATCACTGATGCCAAGCTTTATAATGAAGATATGGATAAATTTAATGTGTGGCGCAATATCAATTTTGGCCGTGGCGGTTTTAAAGCCGAATTTCCGGAATACGATATGCTGCTTCGAGGTGCCGTAGACGAAATTTTAGTAAGCCAAAGAGGTGAGTTTATTCCGTTTGATTTTAAAACTCGAGGATATCCAACGAAAGAGGATACGCATGAACATTATCAGCATCAGCTTGATTTATATGCACTTCTTTTTGAAAATAATGGTTTTAAATCTGCAACAACTGGCTATCTACTCTTCTTCTGGCCCCAGGAATACGAAGATGGGATAGTTAGGTTTAAGTCTGAATTGAAAAAGATTGATGTTAGTCCTGAAAGAGGTCGGGAAATATTAGAGGAAACTTACAAAATTATATCGGCTTCAAAGCCAAAAGCCCACGAAAATTGCGAGTATTGCAGGTGGGTTGATGATGTCCACGAAATACTTTAAGATTTTTTCTTGACTCAAACTAAATAAACTGCTAAGATTATTTATCTAAATACTAATATTATGACTCTATGCGATGTTTGCAAGAAAAATCCATCAACTCGCCGGATTGTAAAGATAACTAACGGTTCAAGATCGGTAATGAATGTTTGTGATGAATGCTCTTCTAAAGGAGTAAATTTTAGTTTTGGCGGAAATGATTCGGCTAGGCGCGGAGACAGTCCAAAAAAAAGAAGTGGCCGCGATCCGTTTGGCTTTGGCAGTATTTTTGGTGATGATATTTTCGGCGATTTGTTCGGTAATATTTTTGAAGGCGAGCCCAGGGTTCAGGAAAGAGTTGATACTCAGGATTATATTTCCGAGTCAGCAAGGCAGGTTTTAAGCGAGGCAGAAAAATATGCCAAAGACTTTGGCAGCCGCGAAGTTGATTCTGAACATCTGCTTTTGGCCTTACTAAATGACCACTCGATTAAAAAAGTTTTTAATAATTTAAGAATTTCTGAAACTGAAATTCGTTCGGCTATTGAGAAAGACATTGAAAAAGGGGCAAGCCGGGAAGAATTGGATTATTCGCCAAGGATGAAAAGAATTTTTGATTTAGCTTTGCCCGAAGCCCAAAGTTTGCGGCACAGCTATGTCGGACCGGAGCATCTGCTTCTGGCCTTAATGGCTGAAGGCGAAGGTCTTGGCGCGAGAATTTTGAAAAAGCAGAAACTTGACTATGAGAAAATAAAAAATGCAGTAGTTAAAGTTGTTGGCCGGGGGGCAAAAGACGGTTTTACCCAGATGATGCAGACGCCAAATCTTGACCAATTTTCCCGTGATTTGACTCAGATGGCTCGGCTTGGAAAACTGGATCCGGTTATCGGCCGCCAAAATGAAATTGAGACGGCGATTGAAGTTTTAGCGAGGAGAACTAAAAATAATCCGGTTTTAATCGGCGAACCCGGAGTGGGAAAAACGGCGATCATTGAAGGCTTAGCCCAGAGGATTATTTCTGGAAATGTTCCTGAACCTTTGCAGGGTAAGCGGGTGGTTGAACTTGATTTGTCAGGCATTTTGGCCGGCACACAGTTTCGGGGGCAGTTTGAGGAACGGCTAAAAGGGATTTTAGATGAGATAAGGGCTAATTCGGATAAACTTGTTGTTTTTATTGATGAGCTTCATCTTTTGGTCGGCGCCGGCCGGGCTGAAGGGGCGGTAATGGACGCGGCTAATATGTTTAAACCCGCTCTTGCAAGAGGCGAACTTCATGTTGTTGGTGCGACTACTTTGAAGGAATATCAGAAATACATTGAGAAAGATGCGGCTTTGGAAAGGAGGTTTCAGCCGA
Source organism: Parcubacteria group bacterium RIFCSPHIGHO2_02_FULL_40_12 (assembly GCA_001824375.1). GTDB lineage: Bacteria > Patescibacteriota > Minisyncoccia > 2-02-FULL-40-12 > 2-02-FULL-40-12 > 2-02-FULL-40-12. The sequence continues at coordinate 13,823 of MHXE01000010.1, forward strand.
TTTATGTTTCTGAGCCAAGCGTCAGCGAGACGATTGAGATTCTACATGGCTTGAGAGACCGTTATGAATCGCATCATCGGGTTAAAATTTCAGACGAAGCTATTATTGGTGCGGCTGAACTTTCACACCGCTACATCACTGGTAGATTTTTACCTGACAAAGCTATTGATTTGATTGACCAGGCTGCTTCTCGTGTAAGGATTCAATTCACCACCGAACCGGGTGATTTAAAAAGTCAGGAAGAAAAAATCAGAAATCTCAAAAAAGAGCTTGATGCGGCTAAACATGCTAAAAGCAAAAAAGTTTCGGCTTTGGAAAAAGAAATTGTCGAACTTGAAAAAGAAAAAGCCGAGAAACTTGATGACTGGGAAACTAAAAAAGCGAAAATTACTCCGGAAGTAAAATTTGAAAACATAGCTGAAGTGGTTTCAAAACTTACCGGAATCCCTTTGACCGAACTGACCAGAGCCGAAAAAGAAAAGTTGCTTAATCTTGAAGAGCGGATTCATGAACGGATGATTGATCAGGAAGAGGCGGTCAAGGCTGTGGCTCAGGCAATAAGACGGGGAAGAGCGGGACTTGGCGACATAAACAGGCCAATTGCTTCGTTTTTATTTTTAGGTCCGACCGGAGTAGGGAAGACTGAACTTGCGAGAACCTTGGCTCAGATTTTGTTTGGAGACGATCAAGCTTTGATCCGTTTGGATATGTCTGAATTTATGGAAAAGCATAATGTTTCCCGTTTAATCGGTGCGCCGCCCGGATATGTCGGTTATGACGAAGGAGGCCAATTAACCGAAGCAGTTCGCCGGAGGCCGCATTCAATAATCTTGCTGGATGAGATTGAAAAAGCCCATTCAGACGTTTTTAATATCCTGCTTCAAGTTTTGGAAGACGGCCGTTTGACTGATGGCCAAGGCCGGCAAGTTAATTTTTCAAATTCAATTATTATTGCCACTTCCAATGTCGGTTCAGAAGTAATCCATCAAGAATTTGATAAATCGGCGTCTGACCGGTTGAATTATGATGCCTTGAAGGATCTATTGATAAAGAATTTAAGAATTTATTTCCGGCCTGAATTTTTGAACCGGCTGGACGAAGTGATTGTTTTTAAGTCGCTTGAAAGAGAAGAAATTCAGAAGATTGTTGTTTTACAATTAGAGAAACTTACCAAGAAACTGAAAATGCTTGGCTATAAATTAGATGCGTCTTCGCGGGCGGTTAAACAATTGGCTAGCCAGGGTTTTGATCCGCATTTCGGGGCGAGAGAATTAAGGCGGGTGATTCAGAAAGAAATTGAAAATAGGATTTCCGAGATTTTACTTAAAGAAGAGCCGGAACGAGGGAGTTCCATTGAAGTTGATTTTGATAAAACTTTTGAAGTGAAGGTAAAACAACAAATTAGACACTAAAAAATTAATGGAAAAAAAATCCGTTAAAATCTATACGACTTCTACTTGTGTTTATTGCCGGGGAGCGAAAGAATATTTTGAGAAAAAGGGAGTTGAGTATGAAGAAATTAATTTAAGCGAGCATTCGGACAGAATTCAGGAAATGATTCAAATATCAGGCCAAATGGGCGTGCCGGTTATTTTGATTGACGGGAAAGTGATAGTCGGCTTTAACCTGGCGGCGATTAACGAAGCCCTAAACCTTAATTGAATTTTTACTAAGCAAGGCTGTAAGGCGGGATTTTTTTCTGGCGGCGGTGCGCTTGTGGAGGAAGCTCTTTGTTGCTTTATCTATAGTTTTATAGGCTTGAGACAGTAGGTTTTTAGCTTCTTCGGTCTTGCCTTGAGCAACAAGTTTTTTAACTTTTTTAATGATATCTTTAATGGCCTCTTTCTTTCGGAGATTTTTTTGTCGCCTTGCTATTGATTGGCGAAGGGCTTTTTTTGCAGATTCTGTAATTGGCATTTAAATATTATATAGCAAAAAGCTACTTGTTTTGCAATAGAGTATTGACAAAATTTTGTCAGTCGTTTAAACTTTTATTCTAGTACATTTGGGAAGGAGGTGTTCGTGGCTGTTATTGGTATGTCGCATGAGCCGCCTGTTTTGGAAAAGTTTAAAGAAAGTATCCGGCTTGCCCGAGCCGGACTGGATCGCTTTGAAAAAAAAGGTGATCCTACTGATAAGGAGGTTTTGCTCAGAATCTACTGCGAAGTTTCTGTTTTCGTAGAAGAAATGGAAAGTAGATTGGGCCTTACTCCTGATTCAGATTTGGACTAATTCTTTTCGAAAGGTGGCGTAAATGCCCTTCAAAAACAAATTCCCGAAAGTCAGAGCATCGGTCTTTGCTCCGAGCATCTACTGGTCTTGCTCATCCGACTTTCGGGAATTTTCGTTTTTATTTTCCGTTTTTCTTTAGTTTTAAAATCTGTTCCCTAATCGTCAGAGCTGTTTCAAAATCAAGTTCTTTCACGGCTTTAGTCATAGTTTTTTCAAGTTGTTTAATTATTTCACTGATGTCATACCAGGCTTTCGGATTTATCGGTGTGGAGAGCTCGTCATAAATTTTTTCTCTTTTTCTTTTAATCGGCAGATCATAATCCTTAATCGCTTTTTTGATTGATTGGGGAGTGATGTTATTTTTCTGATTATGATCTTCTTGGGTTTTTCTTCGGCGCAGCGTTTCATTGATGGCCGTTTGCATTGAGCGAGTGGTTTTGTCGGCATACAAAATTATATGGCCGTTTATGTGTCTTGCCGCCCGGCCCATGGTTTGGATTAAAGTCGTGGTGTTTCTCAAAAAACCTTCTTTGTCTGCGTCAAAAATGGCAATTAAAGAAACTTCCGGCAGATCTAAACCTTCTCTTAAAAGGTTTACTCCGACAATAACGTCGTATTGGCCGGTTCTTAGCCCTTTAATGATCTCAAGGCGGTCCAGGGTTTTAATTTCAGAGTGGATATAGTTTGTTTTGATTCCATTATCAGCTAAATATTCAGCCATATCCTCGGCCATTCTTTTTGTCAGGGTTGTAACCAGAATTCTTTCTTTTTTGGCGATTCTTCTTTTTACCTCTTCGATTAGATGTTTAACCTGATTTTTAGTTTCTCTTATTTCTATAGTTGGATCCAAAAGCCCGGTAGGCCGGATTAATTGTTCTACTAATCCTTGTTTGCCTGCTTTTTTTAATTCGTGTTTTGATGGCGTGGCTGAAACAAAAACTGACCGATTGATTCTTTTTTCAAATTCTTCAAAGTGAAGCGGCCGGTTATCAAGGGCTGACGGCAATCGGAATCCATATTCAACTAATGTTTCTTTTCTGGCCTTGTCTCCTTGATGCATTCCTTTGAGTTGGGGAATAGTGATATGCGATTCATCAATTATGGTAAGGAAATCGCCTTTGGTTTTGAAAAAATTCAAAAGGGTGAAAGGCGGCGCCCCAGGTTTGCGAAAATCCAAATGTCGGGAATAATTTTCAATGCCATGGCAATAGCCCGTTTCTTTAATTAGCCTCAAATCATAAAGAGTCCTCTGGATTAGTCTTTCTGATTCAAGCCCTTTTCCTTCTTTTTTTAATTTTTGGACTGTCTGCTGAAGTTCTGTTTTTATATTTTCTAAGGCAATATCAATTTTTTGGTCAGGCGCGATCCAATATTTGGCTGGGAATATTTTTGCTTCAAGAATTCTCTGATAGTTTGGTTTTTCAAATTCAACGTCATCGGGATGGCCTACTTTAGCGGTGTAGATTTTGAATATTTTATTTTTATTGAAAATAATTTTATGCAAATTATTTCCGTCAGCAGAAAAAACTTCAATTTCATCTTTAGTATTTCTGAAGCCGCCTCTTTTGATTTCATAATCTTTTTTGTACTGCAGCCTGGATAAAGATTTAACCGCTTCAATTAATGAAATTTTTTGGCCTTCAAAAATCTCAAGACTCAAGTTTTTATAATCTTCAGGCGAGCCGAGATTATAGATACAGGAAACCGAAGCGACAATGATAACGTCATTGCGAGTTAAAAGGGCTTGAGTGGCGGCATGGCGCAAGCGGTCGATCTCTTGATTTATCTTTACGTCCTTTTCAATATAAGTGTCGGTGTGAGGGAGATAAGCTTCGGGCTGATAGTAGTCATAGTAACTGACAAAATAATGAACAGAATTTTCAGGGAAAAAATCTTTAAGTTCCTGATAAAGCTGGGCAGCCAAAGTTTTATTATGAGAAATTACCAGAGTCGGTTTTTTTAATTCAGCTATAACATTAGCCATAGTAAAAGTTTTCCCGCTGCCAGTGACGCCTAGAAGAATCATTTGTTTTTGGCCGTTTTTAAGACCATGAATAAGTTTGACGATTGCTTTTGGCTGATCGCCGGTGGGTTTGTAAGTTGATACAAGTTTGAACATAGTTTAAACTTAATTTAATGATTTCTTTTCTTCGCGGGAAAGTTATAGAACTTGGTAAAACATATATAATCCTTGATGTAAATGGAGTAGGTTATAGCGTCTATTTGCCAACTAAGGCGATAGATAGTTTATCAGATATAAATAATGAGGTCAAAGAGATTGGAGTCTATACTCAGATGTTTTTTAATCAGCGTGAAGGTACTTCCCGGCTTTATGGTTTTTTGAAAAAAGAAGATTTGGGAACTTTTGATCTTTTGACTTCTATTTCCGGAATAGGTCCTAAAAACGCGATGCATATTTTGTCATCGATAGAGATAGGCGAACTGGTTGCCGCAGTCTCAAAAGAAGATGAGGGGTATTTAAGGAAAGTCTCTGGCCTTGGGCCAAAGACAGCTAAAAGATTAATAGTAGAATTAAAAGATATAGCAAAAAAGCCTGAATTTGCGAGGTTCTTACAAGGGAACGTGGCAAACGAAAGTGAAGCAATAGATGCTTTAATTTCATTGGGATACCAAAAGAATATGGCCATTGAGGCAATCAGGAAGATCTCTTCCAAAAAGAAAGACGTTGAAGAAATAGTTAAAGAAGCCTTAAAAGCACTTAGTAAAAAATAAGGAATATGTTTCGGGATTTTTTGTTTTTGGAAAAGATTTTAAATATCGCTAGGAAGCTGATTCCTCGGCCAGTTTTTGAATTTTTCCAGCCTTGGTATTATAGATTTTTGGCTTTAAGCGGGGCGGTTGTTTTTGGCTTTCCTTCCCGAAAAATAAAAGTAATCGGTGTTACCGGGACAAAAGGAAAATCAACTACGGTATTTTTGATAACCAAGTTTTTGGAAGAAGCCGGTTATAAAGTCGCGGCCATAGGATCTCTTGGCTACAAAATAGGGGATAAGGAATGGCCGAATAATTTGAAAATGACTATGCCGGGCCGGTGGAAGATTCATAACTTCTTAAGTCAGGCAGTCAGAGCAGGCTGCCAGTTTGCAGTTTTAGAGATAACTTCTGAAGGAATTAAGCAGAAACGGCATCTTGGTATAAAATTTGATGCGGCAGTTTTCACCAATCTTGAAAAAGAGCATATTGAAAGCCATGGTTCGTTTGAAAACTATTACAAAGCCAAGCAAGAGCTTTTCAAAAAAACGGAAAATATACATATTTTAAATACTGATTCCCCATATTTTGATTTGTTTTCTAAATTTTTGGCTAAAAAGAAATTTTTTTACAGTTTGAAAAATGACTTTAGATTCAAAACAGGCCTGCAGGGAGATTTTAACAAATTAAATATCCTAGCGGCCGTTAGGACTGTTGAAAGTTATAGGGTAAACAATGAAACAATCCAGAAAGCATTGGACAAGATAAAAAATATTCCCGGCAGACTGGAATTTATTGAGGCCGGTCAGAATTTTAAAATAGTAGTTGACTATGCTCATACGCCGGGTTCTCTCGAGGCAGTATATAAAACTTTAAGACCTAAAACTAAAAAGCTAATCTGTATTCTTGGGGCGGCCGGCGGCGGGAGAGACCGGTGGAAAAGGCCGATTTTCGGTGAGCTTGCTGAAAAATATTGCGACCATATAATTCTTACTGACGAAGATCCTTATGATGAACCGTCTGAAAAAATAATCGAGGACGTTGCTTCTGGCGTAAAAAACAAAAATAAGTTAGATATTATAATTGACCGTAGAAAAGCGATAAAAAAAGCCCTTACAAGCGCCGGTAAGAATGATACAATAGTGATAATTGGAAAAGGTTCAGAAAATTCAATTGCCGTAGCAAAAGGCAAAAAGATTCCTTGGTCTGATAAAAATGTTATACTCGAAGAGATAAATTTAAAGTAAGATTTAGATTTTTAATATGGCCAGAAATTTTATTCCTAAATTGCCAAAATTGCCGAATTTGAGGTCTAAAATGAAAGAACCGCCCAAAAGATTTGAAGTTGTGGAAGAGGCGGCAAATTTAAAATTGCGTATTTTCGGTTCTTCACCAAGAGACATTTTTAAAAATGCTCTTTTTGCCATGGGTTTTACTCAAAAACCGGAAATCGTCAAACAATCGACAGTCGGAAAACTTATCGGCCGCCTGCGGGGCAAGCAGGTGAGTGAAGATTTTTTTATTGAATCAATGGATTACAATACGTTGTTGATTGATTTTTTAAGCGATATCATCTCGCGGGCTGATATTCACAATGCTGTTTTTTTTGATGTCAAGTTCAAGAACTTTTCGGAAAATAAGATAGAAGGCAAGATTTACGGCGTGAAAATTGATGATTTCAACAAAAATATAAAATCTGTTATTTATAACGAAGTTGATATTAAAGAAACTGAACCGAACAAATGGGAAAGTTTGTTGACTTTGGATATTTAGTTGGAAAAGCAACGCTCTGGATATAGCCGATTTTTAAAATAAAGCTTTCCTCGGGTGTAGTCATTTGGAAACCGCTTACAAAACCCAGCGAGTTTTGTTCGCTGTACATACGGCCTCGTAAAGTCAAGACTCGTCCTTCGACAAGCTCAGGATTTTAAACAATCGCGCTTTATTTTTTGATCGTCAGAAATCCGTCTATGCCCATCGCTTTCCAAATCTATTAGCTTGCAGTATCAATTTTTGAATTGGGAAGTATCTTGGAAATGGCCGGTATCTTTATGAAGAATTGCCGGTAACAAGCTAGGGGATAAAGGGGTAGACACGCCCTAGTTGTCGGCAATTCGAGTAAAGTAACGGAGATTCCATTTACAAGAAGGGCTACCCCTATGAAGAAATTGATATTGCGAGCGAAAGCGTTCATTGATTTTTTTACAATAATTTTGTAAGCTTTCATGACGATGGAAAGAATAGAGCTTCAGGCGCAAAAAAGAGAATTAATAGGCAGATCACAGAATTCTTTAAGAAAGGATGGATTTTTGCCATCCGTGATTTACGGCCATAATTTTAAACCGCTTCCAATCCAGATAAAGTATTCTGATTTTGAAAAAGTTTTTAAAAAAGCCGGCGAATCAACTCTAATAAATCTAAAGATTAATGATAAGGAAGAGCCGGCAGTGATAAAAGATATCCAGAAAGATCCAGTGAGCGATAAAATCATTCATGCCGATTTTTATAAAGTTAATCTTAAAGAAAAAATAAAGGCAAAAATTCCTTTGGTTTTGATAGGGGAGTCAGAAGCGGTAAGGGCTGGCGGGATTTTGGTTAAAACCGTTAATGAACTTGAAGTTGAAGCTTTGCCGCAAGATTTGCCTCATGAATTTCAAATTGATATTTCCCGTCTTCAAAATTTTGGCGACCATATTTTGGTTAAAGATATTTTTGTGTCCGATAAAGTAAAAATTGAAGTGAATTTGGAAGATGTTGTGGCTTTAGTCCAGGAACCTCGCCAAGAGGCGGTTGAAGAGGCCGTGGCTCCGTCAGTTGATGATGTTGAAGTGATTAAGAAGGCACCTGTCGAAGGTGAAGAGGGTATTGAGGAAAAGGTTATTGAGAAAAGTGTTCAAGAGAAGAAATAATTTTGTCTATTTCGCCTTCCATAACTTTTTCCAAATTCCCCCAGCTTTTTTTGATCCGATGGTCAGTAACTCGGTCCTGCGGGAAATTATAAGTTCTCATTTTCTCCGAGCGTTCGGCTGAACCGATTTGTTTTCTTCTTTCTTCTGTCACTAGTCCAGTTGTTTTCTCTTTTTCAAATTGCCATACTTTTGCTCTTAAGATTTCAAAGGCTTTTTCCCGGTTTCTCTGCTGGGAGCGTCCTTCTTGGGAAGCAACCGTGATCCCGCTTGGCTTGTGTTTTATTCGGACGGCCGTTTCCACCTTTTGGACATTTTGCCCGCCCGGGCCGGAAGAACGAAAAAAACTTATTTCTAAGTCCGCGGGGTTTATTTTAATGTCAGTTTCTTTGACTTTGGGAAGAACAGCGACAGTAGCGGTAGAAGTGTGAATTCTTCCTGATTTTTCGGTTTTGGGGATTCTCTGGACTCGATGCACCCCGGCTTCATGAGTCATTTTTTGAAAAGCCTTAAGGCCGGCCATTTCAAAGGTTATCTGCCTTAAACCGCCCAAGTCAGAGCGGCTTTCGTCTAAAATATTAAACTTCCAGCCGGATTTCACGGCATATCTCTTGTACATATTAAAAAGGTTAAAGGCGAAAAGCGCTGCTTCTTCTCCGCCGGTACCAGCCCTGATTTCCATTATGAGTTCTTCCATGGCTTAGGCTTACTTTTTCTTTTTCGATTTTTTAGCCGTTTTCTCGAGCCGTTTTTTAAATCTTTCAACCCGGCCTTTAGAATCGATTATTTTTTCGTGGCCAGTGTAAAAAGGATGGCAACTAGAGCAGATTTCAATTTTAATTTCGGGGACTGTTGCCCCGACTATAAATTGATTCCCGCAAGCACATTTAACCTTGGCTTTCGGATAATATTGAGGGTGAATATCTTTCATTGTTTAGTGATTCTATCATATGGGGTTGAAAATTTCAACGATTTTTTATATCATATTTGGATATGCCGGAAATAAACTGGTCTACAATTTTGCCTTCCTACGAAGATATGCTTTCGGCCGGAATGCATTATGGCCGGAGGAAAACAGTAAAACATCCTAAAATGGATCATTTTATCTATGCCTTAAAAGATTCAATCCATTTGATTAATATATATAAAACCAAGGAAGAGCTTGAAAAGGCGATTGAATTTTTGAAAAAAACCAAAGATTCGGGCGGGGTAATTTTATGGACTTCTTTGACTAAGCACTCCGAAGCAAAAATTATTGAAATCGCTAATGCACTATCTATGCCGTATATCAGGGAGAGATGGCTTGGCGGAAGTCTTACTAATTTCAAGACAATACAAAAGAGGATGATGTATTTTAAAGAAATCCAGGAGAAATGGGCGAATCCCCAGTTTATGGAAAAACTTATCAAAAAAGAGAAACACGACATGGAAAAAGAACTTCGTCTTTTAACCGAAAAATTCCAAGGCTTGGATCGAATGACTAAATTGCCGGATGTTGTTTTCTTAAGTTCTTTAAGGCATGGCGACTTGCCGTTTCGAGAGGCCAAAAGACTTGGTATAAAAATAGTGGCGATCTGCAATACGGAAAGCGACCCGAGCGGCGTTGACTATGCCATTCCGGCCAACGACAATGCCAAACAATCAGTTGAATTAATTTTAGAAACAATTAAAAAAGCATTAAAATAATTGGAATGATCGACAGCATAAAAAAAATTAGGGAACAGACAGGATTATCCGTAGCGGATATAAAAAATGCCTTAAAAGAAGCTGGCGGCGACGAAACCAAGGCTCTTGAAGTTTTAAGTTCTAGGGGCCACAAGATTGCCGAAAAGAAGGCAGGACGCGAAGCTAAAGAGGGGATTATAGAAAGTTATATCCATGGCACCAAAAAAGTCGGAGCTATTATAGTTTTGAACTGCGAGACTGATTTTGTCGCTAAAAGCCAAGATTTTCAGGAACTTGCCCACGATCTTGCGATGCAAATAGCTTCAATGGATCCAAAAGATATTGATGAATTAATGAAGCAACCATTCATTAAAGAGCAGGAGCTGGCAATAAAAGAATTAATTTCAAAATATATTGCTAAGCTTGGCGAGAATATAAAAATCGGAGACTTTAAAAGATATCAAATGTAACTGACAACCAACAACTGATAATAAGTTATAAGTTTTAAGTTGTGAGTTATAAGTTTTAAGTTGTTTATTATTATTCCATTAATTTTAGTTTTTGGCGCCGCTTCCGGGATAGGCTATATTGTCTGGCCAAAGTTTAGAGAAATAGAAAAGAAAGGAGATTTGCCTGAAGTTAAAGAAGATTTTTTGCATTCAATGTTTCCAGAATTGATAAGTTTTCTGAATTTAGCCCAATCAAAATTCAAAGTATTCAGAGACAATGTCGCAATCGATTATGAAAAATTTTTAAGGAGAATAAGGATTTTGTCTTTAAAGACTGATAATTTTGTCAATAAGCTTTTAGAGAAGAGGCAGAGAAATGGCACTAAGATTCAGTTTAAAGAAATGAATAGTTTTTCAAACGGACAAGCAGTTAATACATATTTTAAAGCAAAAGAAAATAATTTTATTGCCGAGATTGCCAAAAACCCGAAAGACAAGAATTTGTATAAATCGCTGGCGGTTTTTTATATGGAAAGCAAAATGCATGATGATGCCGAAGAAGCCTATAACGTAGTTTTAGAGCTGGATCCAAATGATATGGAAGCAAAAGAATCACTTGAAAAAATTGGGGAAATGAGCTAAAATTTGATAAATCTATGCTAGCATTGGGTGGATGGCAGAGTGGTCAATTGCACTGCGCTGTAGACGCAGCGGCCGTAAGGCCTACGGGGGTTCAAATCCCTCTCCACCCATTAGAATACTACAAAGAGGGATTTTCCCGACTTCTTGATGGGCGGCCGAAACGGCCGCCCATTGATTTTGGGGGAGACCGGCCGCTTCGCGGCCGGAAAGGACGAGGTTCAATCCGAAGATTTTTTGGGCGAATGATTTTTTATTGTATAATCAATAATGTATGAATTACTTTATCTACGCCCGAAAAAGTACAGACGTTGAAGACAAACAAATCAGATCTATTGAAGACCAACTCTCTGTTTTACACGCTCTTACTAAAGAAAAAGGATTAACTATTATCCAAGAGTTTGTTGAACGGCAATCAGCGAAAAAACCGGGCCGTCCCATATTCAACGAAATGATTAGCCGCGTAGAAAAAGGCGAAGCCCAAGGAATCATTTCTTGGAAACTTGACCGATTGGCGCGGAATCCGGTGGATAGCGGAAAAATCTGTTGGCTTTTACAACAAGGGGTTATCCAACATATCCAAACCCACGACAGAAATTTTTATCCGACCGATAATGTTTTGATGACCAGCGTGGAATTCGGAATGGCGAATCAATATATTTTGGATTTACGGGCGAACGTTAAGCGCGGCCTTTTACAAAAAGCCAAACGAGGAGAATATCCAGCTGGCTTGGCGCCAATCGGTTATCTTAATGACACAAGAACAAAGTTAGTAGTGGTAGATAAAAAGAAATCAAAAATTATTCGCCGCGCTTTTGAACTCTACGCCCAAGGCGATAAATGCCTTGAAGACATCTCAAAGTTTCTCCACGAAAACAGAATCAAAACCCACGCCACAAACCGGTGGCAAAGCCAAGGCGGCAAACCCTTGAAACGCGACCAGATTTCATATATCCTCGCCAATCCCTTTTATGTCGGATTATTTCGCTACGCCGGAGAACTTTATGAAGGCAAGCACCAGCCGATTATCTCAAAACATCTTTTTGACAAAGTACAGGAAGTTTTGAAAGAAAGAAGCAGACCGCCTAAAAATCCACACAACAATCCCCAAGCTCTCTGCGGACTTTTGCGTTGTGGAACTTGCAAAATGATGATTACCGCCGAGCATAAATTCAAATATCAGAAAAACGGCAATATCCACGAATATGTGTATTACCGATGCACGAGAAAGAACAAAACAATAAAATGCGCCGAGCCTTCTATACGCGAAGAAGTATTAAACCAACAAATTACCAAGTTATTGCAGAACTACGTCATGCCAAACAACTGGGCCGCGGAACTTTTGAAAATGGCGGACAAAGACAAAAAGGAATCCGCTCAATCGACAGCCGTTGTCGTTCGAGAAACGCAACAAGAAATACAAACCATTTCTCAAAAACTCCAACGTCTCCTTGACGCTTACCTTGACCAAGACATTGAGCGGGAAATTTATAAATCGGAAAAATCAAATCTTCTCTCGCGCAAAAAATCGCTGGAAGAAAAAATCACCAATTCTGAACAAGAAGCGACAAATTGGGTTGAACCTCTGCGGAAATGGGTAAAAGATGCGCAAACACTAAACGATTTTGACGAAACCACTCCACTCCAT
>MHXE01000011.1:0-864 GCA_001824375.1 Parcubacteria group bacterium RIFCSPHIGHO2_02_FULL_40_12
CCAAAAATCCGTACGATTTGGTGGCCGAGCGGCGCGGAACGCACCGCGAGGATTTGACTTTTCCTGATTGGTGCGGAATACTTAAAATAGTTCGAACGCATTTCGCCGCCACAGGCGGCGAGGAAATCCCCCCGCGAAAAATCCGAAACGCGGCAAAGCCGCACCGATAAAAACTGCCAAAGAACCTGTTAAAAACATCGGCTCGAACCATATTTTTGGGAAAAGAAAATTTTTTCATACTGATTTCTTTCAAGAAGCGGCCAAAACGCCGCTTCTTGACTTTTATGTGTGATTATGCTGTATTTGACTGCATTAAGCTAAATCGGCTTAATTTGTACACAACAACCTAATAAGGAGGTTCGGCCATGCACCTTTCTCTGCATCGCGACGCGTACGAGCCGGGCGTCGACATGACGCTCTCCGTCATGATCGGGTACGACGAACAACGCAACCCGATTACCGACACCTTCAGCATCTCAGTTGACTTCTTCCTGAAGATCATCGAGCGTCTGAAGAAACTGCCTGCGGGCAACCCCATGAACGACTCCATCGGCGTCGACGTGGAGTTGAGCAAGGGTCTCGTTCACTTCAGGTCAACGACGCTCTACGTCGGCCCCGAGGGCTCCTCGAAAGAGGAGATCGAAGGAATCACTCTGACGCTACGCGAGCTGATGATGATTCCCGAGGAGGACTTGGAGAAGCTCACCTACATCAACGCCGTGAGCGAGTACAGGAAGCAGATGTTCCCCGACGGCGAGACACTGACCCTCGACGAGACGAGGAAACGCTTCCCGTGGATCTCGGGTCGCCGACACGTCGTCTTCACTGACGAGAGTCGTGTGGAGGGCGCGAGAATCACGATCG
>MHXE01000011.1:913-6013 GCA_001824375.1 Parcubacteria group bacterium RIFCSPHIGHO2_02_FULL_40_12
GAAGGAGGAACTGCCGCGTGCGATCACCTATGCCCAGAAGCGGCACGGCCTTCACGACTGCTACGTCATGGACGGCGAGGGCAACGAGATGGCCTGCCTCTCGTTCGACGGTTCGGAGATGACCAAGTTCGGCAAGAAGAAGTACGAGTCGGGCGACTGGGAGAAGGACTGGGCGACAATGGAGCGCGACGCGCGTTTCCTGTTGCTCCGAGACTTCGCAGACGCGCAGCGCGTGGTCATCTACGAGTTCGAGCTTTCGCAAGCGGCGTGATCTCCGGCGCAAGCGATCAACCAATGGGTTTGCCAGTTGTCCCCAACAACTGGCTTTCTTTTTTACAAAGAACAAAGAATTTGCCGCCAAAGCTGAAATTCGCTAGAATTTCAGTAGTTCGCTCCGCGAACCGAAAAACTTGAAATTGTCATCGGTGCGGCTCCGCCGCCTTTCGGATTTTTCGCGGGGGGATTTCCTCGCCGCCTGTGGCGGCGAAATGCGTTCGAACTATTTTAAGTATTCCGCATTTGTAAATTTCGGGGCGGTTAGTTCAATGGCAGAACGTCGCTTTTACACAGCGAAGGCTGTAGGTCCGATTCCTACACCGCCCATTAGTCATGCATCTCATTAAACTAAAGAATAAAAAAGAAGTGGCCCGTGAAACAACGGCCTTCTTTTTTGAGAAACCAAAAAGATTCAAATTCACTCCGGGGCAGTTCATTGAAATTCATCTCAATAAAAATCTGGTCCATTCTTTTTCAATCGCTTCCTCGCCAAAAGAAAAAGAACTAATAATCACAACCAGAATGAGGCCATCGGCGTTTAAAAATTCGTTGAATAAATTAAAAATAGGCAGCCAAGTAAAAATTGACGGGCCTTTTGGACAGTTCGCGCTTCATAAAAACAGAAAGATCCCGGCAGTCTTTTTGGCTGGCGGAATTGGGATCGCTCCTTTTCGCTCAATAATAAAAGAGCTGCCGAACCGTAAAATCACTCTTTTTTATTCTAATCGAAAGAAAAAAGATGCACCGTTCTTGGAAGAACTGAAAAAACTAGAAGGCAAAAACTTCAAATTAATACCTGTGATGACCAGAGAAGACGAAAAACGAATCAATCCGAAATTGATAAAAGAAAAAGTAAAAGACTGGCAAAAAGCGATTTATTATGCTGTCGGTTCAACCGGCTTTATCCAATCAATGGCTAATATGCTTTCGAAAATGAAAATCAGACCGGAGCAGATAAAAACCGAGAACTTTTCAGGATATTAAAAAAGAGCTAAAATAAAAATATATTATGACCGACCATATCCTTCACGACGAAAAACTGAAAGACTTGGAAGAAAAAGCGATGAAAATTCGCGAGCTTATCATTGAAGAGCTGGTGGAAGCAAAATCAGGTCACACGGCTGGGCCGCTTGGCATGGCTGATATTTTTACGGCCCTATATTTCCATATTCTGAAACATGACCCTAAAAACCCGGAATGGGAAGAAAGAGACAGACTCATTTTATCCAATGGCCATATTTGTCCGGTCCGTTACGCGGCCATGGCCTTAGCCGGATATTTTTCGATTAAAGAATTAAAAACATTAAGAAAATTCGGAACGCGGCTTCAGGGCCACCCGGAACGTGAACGCCTTCCAGGCATTGAAACAACTTCCGGGCCGCTTGGTTCTGGCCTTGGCCAGGCCTCTGGCTATGCTTACGCCGCCAGAATGGACAAAAGACAATTTAGGATTTACTGCATTACATCAGATGCTGAGCATGAATGCGGAAACCATTGGGAAGCAGTAATGTTTGCCGGAAAATATAAACTAAGCAACCTAACTACAATCATTGATCGAAATAATATCCAGATTGACGGAATGACCGAAGACATAATGCCACTTGAACCGCTTGAAGAAAAATACAAGGCTTTTAACTGGAATGTGATTAATGTAGACGGCCACAACATTAGAGATTTCATTGACGCGGTTGAACAAACCAAGGCAATAGTGGAAAAACCAACAGTCATTATTGCCCGCACCATTCCGGGCAAAGGAGTGCCGGACATTGAAGGCGATTTCAACTGGCACGGCATTCCGCCAAAACCAGACGAAGCAAAACACTTCATCAATGATATCAGAACTCTTAAAGGAAAAATTAAAAGCGAGCACGAGTGAAAGCATTGCTAAATAACTGAAAAAGTGTAAAATATTAAGGTAATTTGCCGCCTTAGCTCAACGTCAAAGCAACTGCCGATGAAACTTAAAAATACATCCACTTATAAACTTTACTTTGGTCTACAAATCATATATGTCTAGTGTATGCCAAACCCTAAAAAACCAAGAACAAAATGTCCTGTTTGCGGTAAAGAACCAGAACGTTCCTTCTATAAATACTGTAGTAACAAATGCCAGCAAGAGTATCAACACCAAACTCTTATTAAAAAATGGCAAAGGAGGGAAATCAGTGGGATAAATACTATTGGTACAGTTTCGTCTTATATTAAAAAATACTTACGCAGAAAGTTTAATAATAAGTGCTGTTTATGCGGGTGGTCAAAAGTTAATCCTAAAACAGGTCAAGTTCCTTTAGTTGCCGATCATATTGACGGTAACTGGAGAAATAACATTGAAGATAATCTCCGTTTGTTGTGTCCAAACTGTGATTCGTTAACGCCAACATTTGCTGGGCTAAACAGAGGAAATGGAAGAAAAAACCGAGTTTTAAGTAAGCGGGTCAAAGAGGGACGTTTACTCGTTAGATAATATGCCCGTGTAGCTTAGTGGCAAAGCAACGGTTTCGTAAACCGTGGACGGAGGTCCGATTCCTCCCATGGGCTTTTAACAATAATGTTGCCGGAGTAGCTTAATGGTAAAGCAAGCGCCTGAAGAGCGTTTGAAGGCAGTTCGATTCTGCCCTCCGGCATTTAATTTTTATCCACAAAGTGTTCTTTTAAAAATTAGAACCATTTGCTAAAATAATATTAGGAATAGACAAGAGTTCGAAAATGAGAAATGATAAACATTTGGCGATAAAGTTGAGAAAAAAAGGTAAAAGCTATAACCACATAAGCAAAGTTTTAGAAATTCCCAAAAGTACAATGGTTTATTGGTTTAAAAGTGAAGCATGGTCAGAAGAAATAAAAAAAGAACTTACGAGAAAAGCAAATTATGTAGCTAGAAAGAGATTAACTTTAATAAATAAGAGGAGACGTGAAGAATGGGAAAAGTGGAGACAGGGCTTTAGAAATGAAGCTATAAGAGAATTTCCATTATTATTGAAAAAACCACTTTTCATTTCAGGAATTAATCTTTATTGGGGCGAAGGCGATAGTAACCTCAAAAACGCTATTAAACTATCAAATACTGACCCAAGGATGATAAATTTATTTAGCAAATTTTGTCAAAAGATTTTAAAAGTTCCAATAGAAAAAATGTATCCTTGGCTAATTTTATACCCAGATTTATCCGAAAAAAAATGTAAGGATTTTTGGAGTAAAACGTCTGGTATTCCGATTTCTAACTTTAAAAAAACTCAGCTTATTAAAGGCAAACACCCTACAAAGAAACTTACATACGGGATATGTATAATTCAAATGAATAGCAGGGGATTAAAAGAAAAATTATTTACTTGGATAAATTTATTTTTTGAAAAATTCAAATTAACTGCGGGTATCGTATAACGGCATTACGGCTGGTTGCCAATCAGTCGATAGGGGTTCGACTCCCCTTACCCGCTTTAAATTAGACTTTAGATTAAAATGTTTCTTGAATTTTTTTCAAAAATAACCCGGGAGAAAATAATTATCAAAAAAATTAAAACCCAAAAACCAGGGCTTTATTTTTATCTTATCTTCCCAATCGCCATTTCTTTTCTTCTAACTTTCGGCTTCTCTAGGCTCTTCAGTCATCTTTTCCCCAATCTTTTTTTAGTAGTTAGTGGAGTCCATGTTCATCATTTTGCTTATGGTTTTCTTGTTTTGGCAGTTTCCGGCTATCTGGCTCTGCTTTTCGATGAACCAAAAGCCAAATATTTTATCTCTCTTCTTTATGGTTTCGGCCTAGGCTTAGCCTTAGACGAATTTGGAATGTGGCTAAGGCTTCGCGATGATGAACCTGTCCGATGGGGCTATGATGGTTTCCTAATATTTTTTGGAATTATTTTTCTTATTATTTCGGCAAAGCCGGGTATAAAAATGCTCAAAATCCTATGGCCTTTTAAAAAGGCCTAAAAATATCTAAATTTGACTTTTTGACCATCCTCTGTTAGTATTAATGCATAACGCGCTAAGGCGCGATTTTTATTAAAAAGCCTGTGTTAAAACAGGCTTTTTAATTACCATGAATATAAACAAATCATTAATTTCAGCTGTATTACTAGTTAGTTTTGCGGTTATGCCGTTTCAAGCCCAAGCTAGATTCTTGGATATCTTTGATCCCTTCAGGATCAATAAAATCATAACTAAAGCCAAAACTGATCCTGAACTGACTATCAAAGAAATTAATGAATTTATCCTCGAAGAAAACTGGGCTTATGCCGGCTTTGCCTTAGTCCAAAACGACAGCGTTTTGGCTACGAGGCCGGTATTGACCCCAAAAACCTATAAACCAAGAAAGGGCTATACTGTCGCGGCCACCGGTTATTCTTCAACTCCAGAACAAACCGACAGCACGCCTTTTATCACGGCATCCGGAACTCATGTTCGGGACGGTGTTATTGCCGCCAATTTCTTGCCTATCGGAACAATCATTAAAATCCCTGAATTATTCGGCGATAAGACTTTCATCGTTGAAGACAGAATGAACAGCCGCTATTGGCTGAACATCGATATTTGGTTTTCAGAAAAATCATTGGCCAAAGAATTCGGATTGAGAGTCGTAAAAATTGAAATTGTCTCGTAAAATCTGATATGCAAAAATCTGGTTGAAAATCAGCCGGATTTTTGTTAAAATTTATAAATCAGGCTGCCCTCGTGGTGAAACGGATATCACAACAGGCTTCGGACCTGTCGTTCCGGGTTCAAATCCTGGCGAGGGCGAATGGTGGTCATGGTGTAATGGTTAACACTGCAGTTTGTGGAACTGCTGATGAGAGTTCGATTCTCTCTGGCCACCCCAGTAAATTT
>MHXE01000012.1:0-22228 GCA_001824375.1 Parcubacteria group bacterium RIFCSPHIGHO2_02_FULL_40_12
TTCCCCAAAACCGGCGACGCGAGGGATCCGATGATGGATAGTCCTTCTGAAATAGATAAAAAACAGTTGAAGGAGCTTGGCTTAGAAATTAAGAAAAAATAGTATAATGGCCGCAAAATTCTTGATTATCTCAATTCTTGATTTGCTCTTGGGAATAAATTTTTTAAGCCCGATTGTTTTAGTTCAGAATTCTTTGGGAAGGAACGAAGTTGTCTATTTAGACCCTAAAGACCAAAATGTCCCTTTTCTTTTACCGACTGTTGAAACAAACTATTTCCCGATAAGAAACTGGGAGATCCCGGACCCGGAGCTTACGGCTCGTTCAGCGATACTTTATGATTTGAATTCGGAGAAAATTCTGTTTGGTATCAATCCTAATTCAAAATTCCCAATTGCCTCACTGACAAAATTAATGACTGCCGTCGCAGTATTTGAGAATATGAATTTAGATGATGTAGTCGAAATAAAAAAATCAGCCATCGAGAAATCGACAAAGGAAGGCGGCGGTAATGATTTATATGAAGGTGAAAAAATTAAAGCTTCTGATTTGCTTAAAGTAATGTTAATAGAATCATCTAATGTCGCGGCTTACGTTTTTTCTGAACATCTTAAAGAGAAATATTCAGTTAACTTAGTCGAAAAGATGAACGAAAAAGCAAGAGAGCTTGTGATGAACGATACTTTTTTTACCGAAGCAGCCGGACTGGACGACAAAGATAGTTTTTCCACAGGCCAGGATTTAATAAAGCTGGTAAAATATTCTTTCAGATACGGCAGTTTATATGATATTTTAAAAACCCAAAAAACCGAGGTAACATCCATTGATGGGATATTAAAACATCAGGTTTTAAATACTAATCAGCTTCTTGGCCGATTGTTCAATATTATTGGCGGTAAAACCGGTTTTACAGAATTGGCCGGCGGTTCAATGGTTCTTGTGACCGAAGCGCCGATAAATTCGAGCCGTCTCATTACCGTGGTCTTGGGTTCAAACGACCGCTTTGGCGATGCCAAGAAATTAGTCGAGTGGGCGGCAAAAGCTTATTTATGGAAGTAATTAATGTAGAAATAGCAAACAGTGTTTTCACGGTTGTAAATGTTCTTCGAGTTTTAATCGTAGCGGCGATCAGTTTTTTTGTGGCTTTATTAATTACGGCTCCCTGGATGAAAATTCTCCACAAGTATGGTTTTTTTAAAAAAAAGGTGGTTAGATTTGACGTCGCGCCGATTTTTTCCAAACTTCATCAAAAAAAACAGGGTATCCCCATTGGAGGAGGCGTGATTATTTGGGGCACGGTTTTAATCGTTATTTTCAGTTTTTGGATTTTTGCTCAACTTTTTCCCGGAAGCCCTTTGGTAAAATTAAATTTTTTATCCCGTAGCCAGACTCTTTTACCATTGGGCGCTTTAATTATAAGCGCCGTTTTGGGTTTAATCGATGATATCTGGAGCATTAAAGGAAAAGGCGACAGAGGCAGGGGATTAAGAATGCGCGATCGATTTGTCTTTTACGCTTTACTGGGGTTTGGCGGAGCCTGGTGGTTTTATTACAAGCTTGACTGGGATTTTATTAATGTGCCTTTTTTGGGTGACATTACTTTAGGTCTTTGGTATATGCTGTTTTTTGCTTTTGTTATCGTGGCCAGTACTTTTTCGGCCAACGAAACCGACGGTTTAGACGGTCTTTTGGGCGGTGTGGCTTTAACAATTTTAGGCGCTTTTGGGGTGATTTCTTTTGTTCAGGAAAGGATGGATTTGGTTGTTTTTATTGTCGCTATCATCGGTGCTCTGATTGCTTTTTTGTGGAATAATATTTATCCGGCAAAATTTTTTATGGGCGACACCGGAGCGATGGCTTTAGGCACAACAATCGGAGTTATTGCGTTGTTTTTGAATGTTCCGCTTTTACTCCCGGTTATCGGAATAATTTTTGTTATTGAATCAGGTTCGGTTCTTTTGCAGTTGTGGTCAAAAAAATTCAGAGGCAAAAAGATTTTTCTTTCCAGTCCGATCCACCATCATTTTGAGGCGCTGGGTTGGCCGGAAATGCAGGTGACAATGAGATTTTGGATGATTTCTGCCATCGGGGCTATTTTAGGGCTTATAATATTTTTGGTTGATTCCCGCGTCCCGCCATTTTTCCGCTAATGACCGTAAAATTTTTAATTTGGCTCACCCTAATACTGGCAATTTTCGGATTGGTGATGATTTCATCGGCTGGAGTTTATTTGTCCCAAAAAAATTTCGGGGCTGACTATTATTATTTCAATCACCAATTTTTGTTTGGTTTTTTGCCTGGTTTGATTCTTTTTCTGATTGCTTCAAGAATAGATTACCGAATATGGAAGAGATTCTCTTTTGTTTTGATTTTTTTGTCTCTGGGGCTTTTAGCCCTTATTTTTGTGCCTGGATTCGGCATAACTATTGGCGGGGCAAAGCGCTGGGTTAATTTTTTCGGTTTTTTTTCCTTCCAACCGGCTGAAATTTTAAAATTAACTTTAATAATATATCTGGCCAGCTGGCTTCAGCAATTTGGCAAAAGCAAGACCGGTTCAGTCGCCGCTTTTATAATTATTCTTTTCTCCGTTGGCGTTTTTATCGCCGCCCAGCCGGATATTGGGACTTTGGGAATAATTATTTCGATAGCGATTCTAATGTTTTTTACGGCTGGCGGGAAATTCAAACAGTTATTTGGAATTATTATTTTGATTGTGGTCAGTTTTTCTTTACTGACTGTTTTTTCAGATTACAGATTTGACCGGTTTTTAGTTTTTATTAACCCCAATTTTGATGTCCAAGATAAAGGTTATCATTTAAACCAATCTTTAATTACTATAGGCAAAGGCGGGTTTTTGGGAACCGGATTCGGGAAAGGGGAGCAGAAGCTTGGGTTTTTGCCTGAGCCGGTGGGGGACTCAATTTTTGCTGTCATCGGGGAAGAGCTTGGTTTTGTCGGGATGATTTTTCTATTGGCTTTGTTTCTTCTGTTTATTTTTCTTTCGTTTATTATTGCCAAAAAAACAAATGACAAGTTTGCTTCTTTGTATGCGATTGGTTTGGCTTCTTGGGTTGGGATTCAGTCATTTGTGAATATCGCTTCTTTGAGTGGCATAGTGCCCTTAACCGGCGTGCCTTTGCCTTTTATAAGCTATGGCGGAACTTCTTTGGCGGTTTTGATGACTGGAGTTGGAATATTGGTGAACATTGCTAAAAATACAGGGCAGAGGATTAGAACTTGACAGAATTTATGGGTATGCTATGATACATTTATCAGGCTAAAAGGGAGGTTGCTTAGTGGATTAGTAATAGTATAAATCAGCGAAAGTATTAGGAAAATTAAGATTTTAGGCTGTTATTTCCACTAAGGAATCTCTCTTTTTATTTCTCATTAAATTTGAGTAAACGAACAGTTCTGAAATGGCTATGCCCAAGCGTCATCTCCAGCTTGGCATCCAAACCGTCATCTTGTAATACCAATCCGGAATCTGAAAACCGTAAGTAAGTGGCGAGAAAAAGAGGAATAAGATTATTGAACCGATTAGAATCGCGTTGAAAGCGGTTTTTTTGCGTGCAAAATCCGATTTATCCAAAACATAAGCTAAAATCAAAATTGCAAAGATCAAAGAAGTAAAATAATGATATAAAAACATTACTCGACCGATGAAAATGAAAGGCAGTAAATTCAACAAATAACTAATCGGCAATATTAGATATTTAGTATCAAGCATAAAGTATTTTCGGAAATAAATTATAGAATAAACTATGATAACAGTGGTAAGCCACCATATTAGAGGATTTCCTAAAAGATAAATTTTTGCCTCACTCTGTGAAGAGTTTGTTGAATCATTCCAGTAATATATGGAGCGGGTCATAAACGGCCATTGATACCATTCGCTTGAATAGGGATGGCTGGCGGTCAGGCGGGTATTACTTTGGTAAAGTTCTGAATTGAGCTCTGTGAATTTTTCAAATATGTTCATTCGTTGGAAATTAGGCGGATGAAAAGCAAGGCCGGGGCCTGCTTTATCAAGAAGCGAAAAATGAATTATAAAAATTAAAAAGTAAATAATAAATGGAACGACAATTAAAAATATTAAGCCGTTAAAAGCCAATTTTATTTTATTTTTTGATTTTAGCCAGTTTATTGAATAGAAAAGAATTATAATTGCTAAAAAGGTGAAGCCTGTCCATTTGATTGAAGCGGCTGATACTGCAAAAAAGGTAGAAATTAGTAAGTGGTAAGTAGAGTTGGAAGAACGGAATTTAAGAAAAAATAATATCGCTGAAAATCCGAAAAGCAAAAGAAAAGCATCAAGTAAAATCAGCCGAGACTGGACTAAAAGAGAATTTTCGAAGACTATAAGCAGGCCGGCCAAGAAAGCAGATTTTTGACTTAGGCCGAGTTTCAGAGCAATCAAAAAGATTACTACCGGCAATAATGCGCCGGCCAGTTTTGGCAGGAACCGCAGCCATTTATAAGAATTGTCCGAGTAATCTTGGCCTATAGTTTGAAAAGAAAATCCGGGCTGGAATCCGGAAATTTTTGCCACTCCGGCGATCATTAATTTGCCAAGCGGGGGATGGATGTCAAAAAAATATTCACCGGTGAAATAGCTCGAAATGAATTTTCCGAAATGGACTTCGTCAAAGACAGTTTCAGCCGGATAAGAGAAAAATACAAAATGCGTCACTAAAGATAAGGCTAAAATTATCAAGATGTATTTTTTACTCATTTTTTAATAGAATAGATCTAATGGAACGATATGATCTTATTATAATCGGTGGTTCAGCGGCCGCAACTGCCGCCGCTATTTATGCTGTCCGTCGAAATTTGAATTTTAAGATAATTTCCAAGGACTTTGGGGGAGAGGTGGCTACTTCTGGAGAAGTAGACAATTACCCGGGTGTGCCGGATACTAATGGTTTAGAACTTGTCGATAAATTTAAAAAGCATTTAGATGATTATGGCATTGAGCCTGAAACCGGAGTGGAAGTTGAAAAAATTAATAAATTAGAAGACGGCATTTTTTCTATTATTGCTAAAGGCGGGAAAGAGTATATTGCCAAGGCTGTGATTATCGCTACTGGCGTTCATCCACGGGAATTGAATATTTTAAGAGAAAAAGAATTAAGGCATAAAGGCGTGAGTTATTGCACTGTTTGCGATGGGCCGTTATTCCCGGGGAAAACAGTAGCTATAATCGGCGGAGGGAATTCAGCCTTGGAAGCAGGAATTATGATGGCGGATATTGCAAGCAAAGTTTATGTAATAAATAAAAATGCGATTTTTAAGGGAGACCAAATTTTAATAGATAATTTATCAAAGAAAAAAAATGTGGAGATAATTTATAACGCTATGACTGCCGAAATAATTGGCGACGGCTTTGTAAGCGAGTTAAAGTATAAAGATAAAAGCGGGGTTGAACAGAAATTGAAGGTCGACGGCATTTTTATCCATATAGGTATGCTGCCAAATAGCGGCATTGCTCCGGAAAGCGTTGAAAAAACAAAAGCCGGCGAAATTGTGGTAAGTAAGAATTGTGAAACGAATATCCCTGGTCTTTTTGCCGCCGGCGACGTTACTGATATACCATTTAAGCAGATAATTATTGCCGCCGGGCAGGGCACCTGCGCTTTACTTCAGGCGGTAAATTATTTGAATAGGTTAAAACAATGATTTATTTAGCAACAGATCATCGCGGGTTTGAACTAAAAGAAAAAATTAAGCAATGGCTTACTGAATGGAATTATGAATTTCAGGATATGGGCGCTTTTGAGCATGAGAAAGATGATGATTACCCGGATTTTATTCATAAAGCGGCAGAAAAAGTTTCCGTTGATCCGGAAAATTCAAAAGCAATAATATTGGGCGGTTCTGGCCAAGGCGAAGCAATGACAGCTAATAAATACAAAAGAGTAAGGGCGGCAGTGTATTATGGCGGGTCTGATGAAGTTGTAAAATTATCCCGTGAGCATAATAATGCCAATATATTGTCTTTGGGCGTCTTTTTTGTAAATGAGGAAGTGGCTAAAGCGGTAATTAAAATTTGGCTTGAAACGCCATTCACTAATGAAGAACGTCACAAAAGGAGAATTGAAAAAATAGATCAAATATGAAAATTTTTATAACCCGACCTATTCCTGAATCAGGTATTAAGCTTTTGCGCGACAAAGGTTATGAAGTTTTAATTAATGAGGCGGCTAAAGATCGCGCGGCTGACAAGCAGGAAATTTTAGCCGGAATTAAAGGAACTGACGCTCTGCTCTCGGTTTTAACCGAAAAAATTGATGCCGAAATTATGGATACCGGTTTGCCGACTTTGAAAATCATAGCCAATTACGCAGTTGGTTTTGATAATATTGATCTGGATGCGGCAAAACAAAGAAATCTGATGGTAACCAATACTCCCGATGTTTTGACCAATACTGTAGCCGAGCACACTTTTGCTTTGATGCTGGCGATCAGCCATCGAATTGCCGAGGCTGATAAATTTATCAGAGCCGGAATGTATAGTGCTTGGGGGCCGATGCTTTTTTTAGGCACTGATCTATCCGGTAAGACTTTGGGTGTGGTTGGATTGGGCCGGATTGGTTCTAGAGTGGCGTATTATGCGGCTAAGGGTTTTGGAATGAAAGTTTTGTATACCGATGTAAAAAAAGACGAGAATTTTGAAAGGGGAGTCGGCGCTCAGTTTTTTGAAAATATCGATGATTTATTATCCCGTTCTGATTTTATTTCTATTCATGTTCCGCTTTTAGAATCAACCCGCCATTTGATTAATGAGAACAAACTAAAGCAGATGAAGACAAGCGCTTATTTAATAAATACATCCCGGGGGCCAGTAATAGATGAAAAAGCATTAGCTAAAGCTTTAAAGGAAAAATGGATTCGAGGGGCGGCGATTGATGTTTTTGAAAATGAGCCGAAAGTTGAGCCTGAACTTTTCAGGCTTAATAATATAATTTTGACTCCTCATATTGCTTCAGCTACTGAAGAAACGAGAAATGCGATGGCTGAATTGGCAGCGAAAAATATTATTGAGGCGCTGGAAGGGAGAACGCCGCCGAATTTAGTAAAATGATAAAAGTTATTCCTGCCATACTCGCTAATACTTCTGAAGAATTTGAAAATATGGTCAAAAAAATTGAGCCGTATACAGATTTAGTTCATTTAGATATAGGCGATGGTGGGTTTGTGTCTAATAAAACCATTGACGGCTACAAGGAACTCGAAAAAGTTCAGACTGAATTAAATTTTGAAATTCATTTGATGGTTGATAACCCCGGAAATCTGATTGATAATTGGCTAAGCACCAAAGCCATCAGGTATTTGGTTCATTTGGAGGCGGTTGATGATTTTGATTTTTTAATAAATAAAATTAATACGGCTGGCCGCGAAGTTGGCTGTATTTTTAATCCTAAGTCAAATTACTCGGCAGTCGAACCTTATATTGATAGGATTAGCTTGTTTCAGTTTATGACTGTTGAACCGGGATTTTACGGTTCGCCGTTTTTACCCGAGGTTTTAGATAAAATCAGAGATTTTCATATTCGTTATCCGAGTAAGAAAATTCAGGTTGACGGCGGAATAAAACCGGAAATAATAAAATTGGTTGAGACTGCCGGTGCGATAAGTGCTGCAGTCGGAAGCTATATTTTTAAAAATGATAATATCGAGAAAGCATTAAAAGAATTAATGGGCAATGTTTAAAATTCTTGATGTAATAACCATTGGTTCGGCCACTCGCGACGTTTTTCTTAAATCAGAAGGCGTTGAATTAAGAAGACATTCTGATTCGCCTAGCGGTGAAGAGCAATGTTTTCCCTTGGGAGCAAAAATACCGATTAAGGAACTTGTTTTTTCTACTGGCGGCGGAGCAACAAATGCAGCCGTGACTTTTTCAAGACAGGGATTAAAGACGGGGTGCGTTGGAGTTGTCGGCAATGATTTTAACGGCAAAGAAGTAATGAAAGAATTGAAACGAGAAAAGGTTAAGCCTTTTTTAACGGTTAATAAAAATGAGTTAACCGCTTATTCGGTAATTTTGGTTCATCCGAATGCCGAGCGGACTATTTTGAGTTATCGGGGCGAGGGCCAGTATTTGGAAGTCGAAAAAATTCCCTGGAATAAATTAAAAGCTAAGTGGTTTTTTTTGAATAGCCTAAGCGGAAGATTAGAGCTGCTTGAAAAAGTTTTTGAGCATATTACTACGCGGAATTTCAAAATTGTTTTTAACCCGGGCGGGAAAGAATTAGCTTTTGGTTTGGAAAAATTAAAACCATATCTGGCTGAAGTTGATATTTTTTCGATTAATAAAGAAGAAGGAATATCACTTTTAGGGATACCAAGTAATTCCAATACCGAAGAAATTTCAAAAGGATTAGATAAGATTGTGAAAGGAATTACTGTTTTGACTCTTGGACCGGAAGGGGCTTTAGTTTCGGATAAGAAAAGTACTTATCGGGTCACGATGCCTGATTCTCCGCGAGTGGAACGCACCGGCGCCGGCGATGCTTTTGTTTCAGGATTTGTTTCTCAATTCATTTTGTCTGGCGATATTATTAAGTCAATCCAATTCGCCTCGGCCAACGCTTCATCGGTCGTCGCTCAATATGGCCCCAAGACTGGGATTCTCAAAAAAGACGATTGGGGGCCGTGGCCGTTGGTGGAAGTTAAAGTAATTTAAAATGCAGGATCAATTCAACCGATTAGCTAAAATACTTCGCGTCCAACCAGAACTTCTTTTGAATTTGGAGCAGAAGATGGCTTCAATCACGGGACAAGAAGGAGTGATTGAAAAAATAGCTGAAGAAAATGATTTATTAGTAAACAGGACTTTAGATGAGATTGGTTTGTCAAAAGCATCTGGAGCTCAAGAAGTCCGCCAAGCTCTGCAGTCACGGCTTATTCATTTAGATAAAGAGCTTTTCCAAATTTTGGACAAGCCGGATTTAAGCAAGATTTCTAAGGTATGCGGCAAGCTTTGCGAGGCATCGATTTCTTTAGTGAATCAACAAATGGGATTTTTCATAAAAAGAGATAGGGCAGTTGAGTTGCTTTCAGAAAATCCGCCGAAAAACCTGCTTGAATTTTTCGGCTATGCAAATGTCGAAGAACTGATTGCCAAAGAAAGTTTTGAATCGGTTTTTGCGGCTTTAAGATTTACTCAAACAACCGAATGGATGCATAATTTTTTTGATACTGCCTATAATAATCTTGGACCAGATGATTTTGAGGAAAAAGCCATTCGGCTTAAGGTTTTAGAAGAAAAATGGCTTAAAGTAGCCGAGAAATTTTTGGAAAAAAAATATCATAATGTCAGCCATCTTAAAGAACTCGGGATTATTTTTATTATTCCTTTGAAGCTCGACACTCCCGGTGAAATAACGAGGATTTTTACGTTGATACTTCATTATTTGAACGAAGTTCCGTTTTATTCAAAATTATTCAGAAAATTCATCAGCGAAGAAAATTTCTCTGAAAAATTAAAATCGCTTCTTCGCGGCGATGTTTTGGACAAGTCGAAAGCCGAAAGTCTAAAATCTAAAGCAGATTGGCTGATAATTCAAAGATACTTAGCCAAAGACGATGAGAATGATTCGCGACTGTTTATGCCTCATATAAACCCGGAAGCGGAGCATTGGTTTAAAGCAGAAGAAAGCTTGGCAAAGTTGCCGATGAAGGCGGAAGATACCAAGGGATTAAATTTTGGATTTTGGAAAGGTTTGGATTTTGTTGGTGATTTTTTAAAAAATGACGGCGGAGAAGAATTAGTCAGTTTCGATTTGATTGATGTGGTGATGACTTTGGTTCAAAAAGAAAAAATAAAATATTTATATCATCAACAGGAAGCGCTTTGGAATAAGATTTTTATTGAATATTTGGGCCGTAACAAAATGAACGAACTTATTGAACAAAACGTCATCAAAGGTTATATTGAATTTTAGTGAGTCTCAACGACTATCTAAAAATAGCCAAAGAAAATAAATTTGCCGTTCCGCATTTTAACTTTGTTTCGGCCGAACAGCTTGAGGCGATCGTTTTGGGGTTCAAGAAAGTCCTTGATTTTCATAATTTGCCTTATGATAAATACGCTTTAATGGTCGGGACTTCGGAAGGTGAAGCGAAATTTTTGGGTTATAGCCAGGCAAGGGCTTTGGTTGATTCGTGGAAAAAAGAGACTAATATCCCAATATTCTTAAATGCTGACCACCATAAAAGCCTTGAGCATTGCAAAGAAGCAATAAAACATGGATATGATACAGTTTTAATTGATGCTTCAACAATGTCTTTTGAAGAAAATATCAAGACGACTCACAGCGTCATTGATTATGCTAAATCAGTCAATTCCGACATTTCGGTTGAAGGCGAGTTAGGCTATCTTCGCGGCGAATCAAAATTGCAGGAGACAATTGAAATTAGGCCGGAAGACTTTACTAAACCTGAAGAAGTTAAGGAATTTGTCGAAAAAACAGGCGTGGATCGAATCGCTATAGTTTTTGGAAATATTCATGGCATAGTTTCCAAACAGGAAGAAAAACTGGATTTTGGTTTGCTTGAAAAAATAAATAAAGCCGTTTCGGAAACTTTTTTGGTTTTGCACGGCGGTTCAGGACTGGCTGACGAAGAATTTAAAAAGGCGATTGAAAATGGAATTACCAATATTCATATCAATACTGAAGTGAGAGTGGCTTATCGGGAAGGATTGGATAAAAAACTCAGAGAATTTCCGGGTGAAACTACGCCATATAAATTTTTGGAAGGAGCGGTTGAAGAAATGAAAAAAGTAGTTGAAGAAAAAGTAAAGATTTTTCTTAAGCAATGAGAATTGTTATTTTAATAATCATTTTTGTTTTGCTGGCTGTTTTTGTTTATCCGCAACTGCCAAACAGATGGTTTGGCAATTTTAATTTTCAATTTCCGGAGAAACAGTTTCGTTTGGGGCTTGATTTGCTTGGCGGCGCCCAATTGGTTTATGAAGCTGATTTAGTAAATATTTTAGAATCGGAACGGGGTGATTCAATGGAAGGTGTTCGAGATGTGATTGAACGAAGGGTTAATCTTTTTGGCGTAGCTGAGCCGGTAGTGCAGATAAGCGGCCGTAATAGGCTGATTGTTGAGATGCCTCAGGTCAAAGATGTTGCTGAAGCGATTCAATTAATAGGGGAGACGCCATTTCTGGAATTTAAGAAATTGCCGGAAAGTTTTGACATGACGCAGGAAATTTCTGTCGAGAATTTTACTTCCACCGGCCTAAGTGGCAAGCAGTTAAAGCGGGCCTATTTGTCTTTTGACTCCAGCACTAATTTGCCCCATGTGAGTTTGGAGTTTAACAACGACGGCAAAGAACTGCTTTCCGAAATTTCAAAAAGAAATTTAAGCCGGCCGTTAGCCATTTTTTTGGACGGTCAGCCGATTTCCATTCCAATAGTTCGAGATGAGATAACCAATGGCCAAGCGGTAATTGACGGCCAGTTTACCATTAATGATGCCCGAGATTTGGCGATTCGTCTTTCAGCCGGCGCCTTGCCCGTACCAATTCACTTGATTTCTCAGCAAACAATAGGGCCGAGTTTAGGCAGAGCTTCGCTTGAACAAAGTTTAAAAGCCGGACTTTACGGTTTAATCGCTTTAGTTTTGTTTATGGTCATTTTTTATAGAGGCTATGGCTTAATTGCAGTTTTTGCATTATTTTTTTATACCGTTTCGGTTTTGACGATTTTTAAATTACTGCCGGTGACTTTGACTTTGGCCGGAATCGCCGGGTTTATTCTGTCGCTTGGCATGGCGGTTGACGGTAATATTTTGATTTTTTCAAGAATTAAGGAAGAAATAAGAGAAGGCAAAAGCCGCCCGGCGGCCATGGAAGCGGGTTTTAGCCGGGCCTGGTCTTCAATCCGCGATTCGCAGATAACCACCTTGATTGCCGCGGTGATTTTGTATATTTTCGCAACCTCGCTGGTTAAGGGTTTTGCCTTAACATTGGCCATCGGCACGATCTTCAGCATTTTCAGCGCGGTTTATGTGACAAAAGCTTTTTTAAGGTCAATTTACAAATAAAATTCTTTTTACGTTATAACTTGTTATAGCATATTATAACGTAAGTTGTTTTGAGAAAAAGTTTTATTTATACTTAATTTGTTATGAAAAGAGTTTTTATAATTCATGGTTGGGGAGGCTATTCCGAAGAAGGTTGGTTTCCATGGCTTAAAAAAGAGCTTGAGAAGCAGAATTTTTTAGTTAAAGTTCCATCAATGCCCGACAGTAATGAACCCAGAATAGAAACGTGGGTAACTCACTTAAAAGAAGTGGTTGGTAATCCAGATGAAGAAACTTTTTTAATTGGGCATAGTATTGGTTGCCAAACGATTTTAAGATATTTGGAATCACTTAACCCAAAGGAGAAAATAGGTGGTGCTATTTTTATTGCTGGCTGGTTTAATTTGGTATTATATGAATCAGATGAAGAGAGAAGAATTGCTAAACCGTGGATTGAAAATAAAATAGACTTTGAAAATGATAATGCTTTTATTTTTGGAGAAAAACTCGGCATAAAGAATATTAAACTAGAAGAAAATAAAGGTCATTTCAGTGGAAGTGATGGCGTAACCGAGTTGCCGGTAGTTTTAAATGAATTATTAAATATGGCGAGGGTATAATTAAGTAAAGCCCAAGAAAGGGCTTATCGAAAATTAATTATACCCGAGCATACATTATGCCAAAACAATTACTTAAATCCGAGCATTTCTATAAATTTTTTCTGTGTCCGCATTGGATTTGGTATGACATCTACGAAGATCAGAAAAAGCATAAGCACGTGCCGCCGGTTTTAGAAATGCTTTATTCCGGCCGAATCCGCGAGCCAAACTCAGTTCTGCCAACCCAAGAATTCGTGGAAATAAAATCAGAACTTTATAAAGATCTGGATGAAGCCTTTTTAGCCACGGTTGAATTGATGAAGCAAGGCAAAAATGTTTATAAGCCGGTCCTGATGGACGGCCATTGGGTCGGTGAGCCGGATTTTATTGAGCGCCGGCCGATTGCAGAGCTTAAAGCAATTGACCGATCAGCCAAGAGCAGTTTTGGCGACTGGTATTATATTGCTTATGATATCCGCAATGATCCGGAGCTTAAAGACGAGTATAAATTCCCATTGGTTTTTGCGAGCTTGATTTTGGAAAAAATTCAGGGGGCGAGGCCTCAGGATGCCTATATTATTAACGCCGATGGAGAAGCGAGGTCATTTTTGATCGATCCGTTTCTAGACAAGTTCCAGCTTACCCTCAAAGAGATCGAAAAAATTCTTGACGGGGAAAAGCCGCCGCCGTTTATTAAAGGTGGTTGCAAAAGAAGTCCGTGGTTTGCCATCTGTGAGGAAGAAACCAAAGGCTGTGAGGATGTTTCTTTGATTCAGGGCCTTAGCCAGCGCGACCAGCGCGATTTGTATGAATTAGGGGTAAAGACCGTTGGACAGCTGGCCAAGTCGGAAATAAGCCGGCTTCAGGAAGGGCTTGAGGGTTGGAATTTTGATAAACTTATAAGAGTCCAAAATCAAGCTCAGGTTTTAATTTCTGGCCAGCCGTTAATCATCCGGCACTACAATTTTCCAGAAGTTAAAAATGAAATTTATTTTGACATTGAAAGCGATCCGACCCGCGGGATTGATTGCCTGCTTGGTTTATTGATCAAAAAAGGCAAAAAGACGGAGTTTAAATATTTTCTTGCCAAAAACAAGAAAGAGGAGAAGAAAATCTGGGAAGATTTTTTGAAATTTTTGGGGGAGCTGGAAGATTTTATCATTTATCATTATGGCTACTATGAAAAGCATGTTGTGCAAAGATTTGAAAAAAGATACAGTGCGCCTTCGGAGTTGATGAAAAAATTCCGCGAGAACAGTCTGGATTTATATAACATTGCGATTAATTCGGTGATTATGCCGATATATTTTTATAGTTTAAAAGATATTGCCGGGTTCATAGGTTATAAATGGTCAGATCTGGGGGCGGGCGGGGGAGAACCGTTGACTTGGTATGACCAGTGGCTGGAAACTGGGAAGAAAGATTTTTTAGATAAGCTTATTAAATATAATGAAGACGATGTCCGGGCAACACTGAAAGTGAAAGAATGGCTTGAGAAGCAAAGGCCTAAAGTTATTAAAGAAGTCTTGCCAGAGCAGGACATATAAGCGTATAAAGATAATAAATGGATTCTGAATCGAATCAACAATTGTCCTGGTTTTTGATTATTTTAATTCTCTCTTTGTTTGGCGGAGCAGTTTTCATTTTTAGCAGAGACATGTCTAAAGAGCAGCAGGCTAATGTAGGCGAGCCTAAAAATTATGTCGGTCGGACTTATACTGTTTTTTACACTAATGGCGTTTTCAGTCCGACTAACCTGCAGATTAATGTCGGCGACACGGTCAGATTCATGAACGACAGTCTTTTTCCGATAAGAGTCGTTTCTGATCCTCATCCTGACCATACTGATTTGCCGGGTTTTGACAGCATCTCTGATATTTCAGCCCAAGGAGTATTCACTTTTACTTTTATAAAAAGAGGAATTTTTGATTACCACAACGAGAGAAAAGTTGAGCAGAAAGGGACAATTATAGTTAAATGATTTTATTTTTTCAAGAACTCGGACTTTTTGCTACGACTCAGCTATTGGGAATTTTTGTGGCTTTAAGAGGCGGTCGCTTGGTTCAAGACCAAAATGTTTCCATTGATCTGGCCGTCTGGGAAGTAATTTTGTTTTTGGTTTTTTCCACTGCCTTTATTTATTTTCTTAATAAGTTTTTTTATAAATCCGGCAGATTTTTCAGATTAATTCTGGGGTTGGTTATCTTTGCCGGCAGCCAGACGATTTTTTCGCTGATATTCAGTAAAGTTATTTTTTCGACCTTGGCCGCGATAGCACTG
Source organism: Parcubacteria group bacterium RIFCSPHIGHO2_02_FULL_40_12 (assembly GCA_001824375.1). Lineage (GTDB taxonomy): Bacteria > Patescibacteriota > Minisyncoccia > 2-02-FULL-40-12 > 2-02-FULL-40-12 > 2-02-FULL-40-12. The sequence goes on from MHXE01000012.1 coordinate 14,920, forward strand.
GTTGCTTTAGTTTTTAAAAAAAGAATAGTTTTAGTTCATAATATAGGAATAATTTTGGGGATGGCCGGGATTGGTGCGGTTTTAGGATTATCTTTAACGCCGATTTCAGTTGTAGTACTTCTTTTGATTTTGTCTTTTTATGATATTATTGCCGTTTATAAAACCGGCCATATGGTGAAGATTGCCGAAGAAATGATTAAATCCCGCGCGATTTCCGGAATCGTTTTGCCCCAAAGCGCAAAGGGCTGGACCGAGAATATTGCTAGAGTTCGGCCCGGAGGAGAATTTATGATTTTAGGATCCGGAGACTTAATAATGCCTTTAATCCTAATTGCTTCGGTTATCGGAATTCACGGTTTGACGAGCGGATTGGTTGTTTTATTTTTTTCTCTTTTGGGTTTGTCGCTGACTTATTATCTTTTTGTTACTCAGCGGAAAAGGCGGCCGATGGCGGCTTTACCTCCGATTGCAGTGATGTCGATAGTCGGTTATTTAATTGCAACCTTTTTAAATTTTTAATAGAATAGAAGGGTGAAATACAAATTTGCGATTTCTGGGGCCGCCGATATAGGAATGTGCGATGTAAATGCTCCTCAAAAAGCTGAAGAAGTCGGACGCGAAGTAGTCAGACATAATGGTATTTTAATTACTGGCGCAACCAGCGGTATCCCGGATTTTGCAGCCAAAGGAGCAAAGGAAGAAGGGGGTATTGTCCTTGGCTTGAGCCCGGCATCTTCCTACCAGCATCACATTAAAACATACCGGCTTCCGATTGGCTGTTGCGATACCGTTATTTTTACCGGTTTTGGCTATTCCGGGAGGAATTTATTATTGACAAAGGCTGCCGATGCGGTTATAGTGATATGTGGAGGTTTTGGAACTTTAAATGAATTTACGATTGCTTTGGAAGATGATAAGCCAATTGGTGTTTTGACGGGCAGTGGCGGCACTGCTGAAGAGATTTCAAATCTTTTAATGAATGTTAAGGATCCCCATAACCATGGCGCCGGAAAGGTAGTTTTTTCAAATGACCCGAAAGAATTGATCGAAAAGCTTGTCAAATTAATTGAGCGAGAACAAAAAGAACTTAAAACTCCTCCGCCAATCGGAGAATAACGGTCGATTTAAATTAATTTTCGAATATTCTAAAATGACAGAAGAAAAACCTATCGGAAAAATCTCTCATTATTATGATAAGATTGGGGTCGGGATCATTGAATTAAACGGTGCTTTAAAATCAGGAGATACAATCAGGGTTAAAGGCAAGGATACTGATTTTGAACAAGTTATTGATTCAATGCAGATTGAACATGAGCAAGTTGAGAAAGTAAAAAAGGGAGATGTTATTGGGATTAAAATGAGTCAGAAAGTAAAAGAGGGAGACGAAGTGTATTTAAAATAGGTTCCTAAATTGTAAATAAAAATGAACGAATTTAAGATCAATAATTTTACTGTTAAAGAAGAGCTTCCGATAATTGCTTTACGGGACATGACTTTATTCCCGACTTTAATCGTCCCTTTGGCAATCGGCCGGGCAAAAACACTGCTTGCGTTGGATAAGGCTATGGCTAGCGACAAATTGGCCATTTTTGTGACCCAAAAAAATTCTTCTGAAGATATTACTCCGGAAGACTTATATTCTTTTGGAACAATCGGCAAAATCAATTTAGTTCTTAAATCAAGCGGCGGGACAGCCAGAGTGGAAGTTGAAGGCATCAAAAGAGTTAGAATTTTAAGTTTTCCCCAGGCCGAACCATACTTGACAGCTAAAATTGAACCCTTAGATGTTGTTATTACCGACGATATAGAGGTAAAAGCTTTGAGCCGTTCAGTTCTGGATAACTTTGCCGATGTTTCGGAGAAAGGCAGGCCTCTTCCGCCCGGATTCCTGAATTTAATCAAAAGCATCAAAGATCCGGAACAGGTTTTATATTTGATTGTTTATCATCTTGCTCTTTCAGTAACTGAACAGGAAAAGATTTTGGAAACTCTTGATATAAAAGAAGCTTTAAAATTAGTAAATAAGCATTTAGTTAAGGAGCTTGAGATTCTCGAAACTGAAAAAAAACTGGCCAAGGAAACCAGAAAACAGCTTGGTAAAATGCAGAAAGAAGTTTATTTGCGGGAGCAGCTCAAAAGCATTGAAAAAGAGTTGGGACTGGGCGGCGAAAAAAGCGATTTTGAAATTATTCGCAAAAAAATTAAAGAAGCGAAGATGCCCAAAGAAACTGAAACTAAAGCGATGAAAGAACTGGATCGAATGGAGAGAATGCCTTCTTTCAGCCCAGAAGTTTCCTATATCAGAACTTATCTTGACTGGCTAGTGGAGTTGCCGTGGTCAACTTCTTCAGATGAAAAAATAGACATTAAAAAAGCCGTAAAGATTTTAGAAAGCGACCACTTTGGTCTTGAAAAGGCAAAAGAAAGGATTTTGGAATATTTGGCTGTTCAAAAACAGGTTGGCAAGATTAAGGGTCCGATCCTTTGTTTTATCGGCCCGCCTGGAACCGGAAAGACTTCAATTGGCCAGTCAATTGCGAAAGCTCTTGGCCGTAAGTTTTTAAGAATTTCTCTGGGCGGAGTCAGAGATGAAGCCGAGATAAGGGGACATCGCCGGACTTATGTCGGCGCTTTGCCAGGCCGGATTATTCAGGGAATCCATAATATAGGAACGCATAATCCCGTATTCATGCTGGATGAAATTGATAAGATTGGCTATGACTTCAGAGGAGATCCGTCAGCTGCGTTGTTAGAAGCTCTTGACCCTGAGCAAAATTTTGCTTTTTCTGATCATTATCTTGAAGTTCCGTTTGATTTATCCAATGTTTTATTTATCACTACGGCCAATGTGATGGATACTATTCCTCCGGCTTTAAGGGACAGGCTTGAGATAATTGAGTTTCCCGGCTATACCGAACACGAGAAGCTCCATATCGCCAAAGGATTTTTGATACCCAAAATTTTAAAGGAGCATGGCGTTGATAAAGTGATTAATTTTTCGGATGAAGTGCTTCATCAAGTGATTAGGAAATATACCCGTGAAGCCGGAGTCAGGGATTTGGAAAGACAGTTGGCGAAAGTTGTCAGGAAGAATGTCAGGAATTTAGTTGAGAATAATATGAAAGCAGGGAAAATTTCAATTGATCTTCCTTCTTTGAGGAAATTTTTGGGCCCGGAAAAATATCTTTCCCAATTGGCCGAAAAAAGCGACGAAATCGGGGTGGCCACTGGACTAGCCTGGACTTCGGTCGGCGGTGAAGTGCTTGGAGTTGAGGTGACCAGAATGCCAGGCAAGGGGAAACTGGAGTTAACCGGTCATCTTGGTAATGTAATGAGGGAATCTGCCAAGACTGCTTTGTCTTTTAGCCGTTCTTTTGTCTCAAAAGTAAATTATGGCGCTGGTTCTAAAGAGATTGAAGCGCTTAAAGATTTTTATAACTATGATATTCATATTCATGTTCCGTCCGGCGCCATTCCTAAGGATGGGCCTTCAGCCGGCATTACTATCGCGACGGCTCTTATTTCACTATTTACCGGAATAAAAGTAAGAAAGGATGTGGCTATGACCGGAGAAGTGACTTTAAGGGGAAAAGTTTTGGAAATAGGCGGAATTAAGGAAAAAGTTTTAGCTGCTCACCGGGTGGGCATTAAAAACGTAATTTTACCCAAAGACAACGAGAAAGATTTGGATGATATTCCGAAAGAAATCAAAAAAGAACTAAGGTTTATTTTTGTCGAGTACATGAAAGATGTTTTGAAGGCGGCTTTTAAATTTCCAAAAGCCCCAAAAGAAGAAAAAATCGAGTCGAGAAATCTGACTACCGGTCATTATGCATAAATTTCTGATATCTTTATGGGGGGAGATTACATAATTTTTCCTTCTGCAAAGTCGCTTTTTGCAATTGGGATAATTTCAGCAATTTTATCGCCTCTTATCGGAGTAATTCTGGGATTTTATTTTTTAAGAAGGCCGCAATTAGCTAAAGAGGGGAAGATTATTCTTTTGGTCGCTTTTATCTGGTTAAGCGCTATTTTCATATTTGCTTTTTAATTCTGAAAGGAGATACTTTTTATACGCAGTTTCGATTTTAATCGGAGCAATAGTTGGTGTTGGGGTTTTTGGGATTCCTTTTTCTTTTGCCAAAGCCGGGTTTTTATCCGGCCTTTTGTTTTTGGTTTTTATGGGTTTTTTGAGTTTGGCGGTTAATCTTATTTTTGGAGAGATTGTTTTAAGGACAAAAGGGATTCACCAATTTATCGGCTATGTAAAAATTTATCTTGGCAGTGGTGCAAAAACTTTGGCTTCTTTTGCTTGGTTTCTAAGCATTTACGGGGCTTTACTGGCTTACATAATTATCAGTGGAAGCTTTCTTTTCAATATTTTCATCCCCCAGTTTTACAATGATCCCTTCAGATACAGCATTTGGTTTTTTGTTTTTGTTTCTTTGGCGGTTTTGGCCGGCTTAAAAACAGTGGCCCGGTTTGAATTTTTTATGGTTTTCTTTTTCATTTTCGTTCTTTCTCTAATTTTTATTCTAGGAGTTCCAAAAATCGAGCTTGAAAATCTGACTGCATTGTTTAATCAGGAATTTTGGTTTTTGCCTTACGGCATTTTGCTTTTTGCCTATGCCGGATTTTCGGCAATTCCGACCCAAAGAGAAATACTCAAAGGCAAAACGGATATTTTAAAAAAAGCGATTTTAGCTGGCAGTCTGATTCCTATGGTCCTTTATCTGATTTTCGCCGTTTTAATAATGGGGATTTCAGGAGAAGCTACCTCGCCGGACGTAGTCAGCGGGCTTATTGATTTTTTTGATTATCGGATTATTTTTCTCGTTTCTCTTTTCGGAATTTTGGCGATAACTACTTCTTTTTTGGCGTTGGCCTTAGCTTTAGTTGAAACTTTCAGACTTGATTACGGATTTAAACGTCTTAATGCATGGATTTTGACTTGTTTTATTCCTTTTTTTCTATTTTTGTTCGGGGTTAGGAATTTTATTGAGGTAATTTCTTTGGCGGGTTCAGTGGCTATTGGCATTGAAGGCGTTATTTTAGTGATGATGTATAAAAAAGTTAAAAAATTAGGCACTAGAGAACCGGAATATTCTTTGAATTTTCATCCGTGGCTTTTAAATATAATAGTAATTTTATTTGCTATTGGAACGATTTATGCAGTATTATTCTAATAGGTCGAGTTTGTATTTAATAGAATCTGAAAAAAATTATGATGAAACTTAATTGTAAAGATATAAATCCTCAAATCGCTTGTACTTTTGAGGCGACTGGAGAAACCGCAAAAGAAGTTGCTGAAAAGATGATGGAACATGTTAAAATGGAGCATGCCGATGATTTGGTTAAAATGAACATGTCAGATGAACAAATGATGGCGATGCTGGAAGGTAAAGCGCACGGATAGAAACTATTTCGTGAAGTTGTGGTATAATAAAAATATGAGTAAATCTTTATTCATATTTTTATTTTCTTTGATTTTTGTTTGTTCATTTTTGTTTTTTAATTTTTTAAATGCTGATGTCCAGCAGGAAATCTCCGATAGGGAAAGGCAGATTCAGGAGCTGGAAAAGCAGAAAGAAGAATTTCAGAAGCAGATTGTCGAAAAGCAGGGGCAATCCAGAACTATGGAAGGAGAGATTTTCATTTTAGACACGCAAATCAAAAAACTCCAGCTTGAAATAAGAACTCTTGATCTGGCTATTCAGCAGACTGGCTTGGAAATTGATGGGACTGTCAAAAATATTGATGCGGCCCTTGCCAAAATTGAAAAGATAAAAGAAAGCTTGGGTCAGTTTTTAAGGTTGCTTGACCAAAACGACCGGGAAACTCTGGTTGAGATTTTATTTAAGAACCGCGACCTTTCTGATTTCTTTGGTAATCTTGAAAGCATTATGGTTTCTCAGGAAAAAGCCCAAGTGATAATTAAGGATTTGAAGCAGTTAAAAATCGAATTTGAAACGGAACAGGAAAAATTAGAGATCAGGGAAACGGAACAAGTCGGCTTGAGAAATGTTCAGCAAATCCAAAAGCTTGAAGTTGATTTAAAGAAAAAAGAGAAGAATGATATTCTTAAAATAACTAAAGGCGAAGAGAAAAAATTTCAGGATTTAGTCAAAAAGACCAACCAGGATATAGAAAGGATAAGGGGTCAGGTAAGATTTTTGTTAGAGCAGGGGATTACTCTTGAAGATGCTTTAAAATACGGTCAGCTTGCGGCGATAAGAGTCGGCATCAGGCCGGCATTTTTATTGGCGATTCTGGATGTTGAATCTGGTTTAGGAAGGAATGTTGGAACAGGGAATTGGTTAGATGATATGTATGGTTGTTATTTGAGGCTTAGACGGCCAAGCCGAGCTGAGACCGAAAAGAACGCCTTTTTTGCCATAGTCGGTAAGCTTGGATTAGATCCGAACTCAGTTAAGGTTTCAAGGGCGCCAAACTATGGCTGCGGTGGGGCGTTGGGCCCAGCCCAGTTTATACCTTCAACTTGGCTCTTATATGAAGTTCAAGTAGCCAGTTTGACTGGCCACGCCTTGCCTAATCCTTGGAGCATTGAAGATGCTTTTATGGCAGCAGCAATTTATTTGGCTAATGCCGGGGCCACTAGTAAAATCCAAACAGCTGAAATCAGAGCCGCAAATATTTATTTGAGCGGAAAAGCCAATTGCACCCAGAGCATCTGTCGATACTATTCAAATCTGGTTTTGCAAAAAGCGGCAGAAATAGAAAAAGATCTGCCGACTCAGACTGTCTCTTCGCAATAGCTCGGTTCGACAACCGAGCATATTTATAATTTACGTCTGCGTAACAGAATGGCGTTGACCGCGACAATAACCGTGCTTGCCGACATGAATACTGCCGCCAATGCCGGTTCAAGAAATATCCCTTTGAATGCAAGCACGCCTGCCGCGAGTGGCAACGCGACCACGTTGTACCCGGTTGCCCAGAAAAGATTCTGGATCATTTTTGAATACGTCATCTGGGACAATCTGATTATCTTCACGATATCCCGTGGATCGTTGCGCATAAGAATGATTCCGGCCGACTCGATGGCGACATTCGTCCCTGCGCCGATGGCAATGCCGAGATCAGCCTGAGTGAGAGCCGGAGCGTCATTTATACCATCACCAATCATTGCAACCTTAAGGCCCCGTTTTTGAAGCTCTTTTACCTTTTCTGATTTTTGATGGGGCAATATACGGGCAAAGTATTCATCAATCCTAAGCTCATCGCTGACCCACTTTGCCACATCATCTGAATCGCCCGTGATCATGGAAGTCCTGATATCCAGTTCTTT
>MHXE01000012.1:22280-23939 GCA_001824375.1 Parcubacteria group bacterium RIFCSPHIGHO2_02_FULL_40_12
ATCCTGAACCTGCTTCGAAAGTTCTGTCGGAATATTTACGCCGACACTTTCAAGAAGTGCCGGTCCACCCACCATGACTTCTTTATCTTCAATCAAGGCCTTGACCCCTTTGCCTTTAATGGCTTCAAATTTTTTCGGCTCCTTGAGAGAGAGTCCACGCTCTTTAGCCTTAGCGACGACGGCTTTTGCAATCGGGTGTTCCGAAAGAGCATCAAGGGAAGCGGCTAATTTTAAAACTTCATCTTTGGTGTGATCATTCGTATTCCAAATTTCAACAACACCGAATTCACCTTTAGTTAAAGTTCCCGTTTTATCAAACAACACGGTGTCTATGGTGCGCGCCGCTTCCAGAGCAAGCCGCTGTTTCACCAGAAAACCATTTTGGGCCGCTTTGGTTGTGGAAATAGAAGCAACGAGCGGTACGGCTAGACCTAACGCGTGCGGGCAAGCAATCACGAGCACCGCTACAAGCCGGACCACCGCAAAGCCCACTTCAGCTCCGACCATAAGCCAGGCGATAAGCGTGGCCAGGCCTCCGGCTACGGCAATAACGGTCAAGTAGAGAGCCGCCCGATCCGAAAGAATTTGAAGTCGTGATTTGGATGCCTGTGCTTCGGTAACTAGGCGTATCACGCCGGCAAGAAATGTTTTCTCTCCGATATTTGCAACTTTGATTTTAAGTGCTCCGTCTCCGTTAATCGTACCAGTAATGACTTGATCATTTTGCTTTTTGGAAACTGGCCTTGATTCACCGGTGACCATTGATTCATTTACATCAGAGTCGCCATCTATAATTGCACCGTCCGCCGGAATTTTTGCTCCGGGCCGGACAAGCACCGTGTCATTCTCCCGTAATTCAGAAAGAGGAATAGTTTCTGTTTTTCCATTGCGGATAACTTCTGCCGTATCGGGAAGCAATTTTGATAATTCCTTGAGTGCGCCTTGCACACCGCTTACAGCACGCATTTCAATCCAGTGACCGAGAAGCATGATGGTAATAAGTGTCGTAAGTTCCCAAAACAGAGCTTCGGTTCCGACCAATATCGCATATACACTCCAGAGGTAAGCCGCAGAAACGGCAATACCAATGAGAGTCATCATGCTGGGTAATCTGCCTTTAATTTCCCGCCATGCTCCGGCAAGGAATACCCAGCCACCGTAGAAAAACACAATTGAACCAAGCACGAACGGCAGGTATTCTGATCCTGAGAAATGGGGAGGAGACCACTTAAAAATTTTTTTGACAACATCCGCATAGAGGACTACCGGAATGGTGAGAATAAAGTTTACCCAAAATTTCCGGAGAAACATGTCCGTGCTGTGTCCGGCGTGCTTGTCATGTGTCGAATGATCCGTAGCCGTCTCTTTCTTTTTTGATGGCACGAGATTCATTCCGCATTCCAGACACATACCCGGCTTATCTTGTTTTATTTCAGGATGCATGGGGCAGGTATTAATGAATATAGCATAATATAATTCAAAGAAACCTGCCATAAGTTTTTGAGCAAGATAAATGATCCAAAAATAGTGACAGAAAGGCTGAAAAAATATATAATAAAACTCGTTATTGATACGTCCATTAAACCCTCAAGTGCAACACCTGATTAAGCAGTTTTCTCTGAAAACTTCTTTAGGGGTTTGGTAATTGAGACATTTTCT
>MHXE01000013.1:0-11627 GCA_001824375.1 Parcubacteria group bacterium RIFCSPHIGHO2_02_FULL_40_12
TATCTTTGCGAAGAATTGCCGCAGATAAGCTAGGGGATAAAGGGGTAGACACGCCCTAGTTATCGGCAATTCAAGTAAAGTAGCGCGCTATTTTCAAGAAGGGGCACCAAACGAATGAAATTTGATATATCTCCGCGCAAGTTTTTTATAATTTTATATCAATTTTTGAACTTTAAGTCAATTTTGAACCGATAAATTCTCGATGGCCGTGAATAAAATTTTGTATATTTAATTCTTTTCTGCCTTCCAGCTGGATTTTTTTAAGAATCAAGGCATCAATTCCGCATTTCACGATTATCTGGTTTTCTATGTTAAATACTTGGCCTGGCTTGGCCGAAAGTTTTGATTCTATTATTTCGGCATCAAAAATTTTTAATGTCTTATTCCCCCATAAAGTCCAAACGCCCGGTTCAGGATTTAAGGCTCTGATTTGGTGCTCCAAATCTTTTGCTGATTTTGACCAATCTATTTTACCGTCCGGCCATGAAAATTTTTTCGTGAAAGTGGCTTCATTGTGAATCTGTTCTTTTGGTTTTATTTTTCCATCAATCAATTTAGGCAATATGTCCACAAGAAGTTTAGCTCCAAATCTAGCCAGTTTATTTTCTAAATCTTTGTATTTTTCATTTTTTATTTTTAATTTTTCGACTGCTGTCACCGGTCCATGATCAATTTTTTCATCCATTAAAATTATTGTGATTCCAGTTTCTGCATCACCATTTAGAATTGCAGTTTGAATAGGGGAGGGGCCGCGATATTTTGGCAGAAGCGAAGGATGGACATTTAAAAATCCGTGTTTAGGGATTTCCAGATACTCTTTTGAGATTATTTTTCCGTAAGCAGCGACAATGCAAATGTCGGGATTCAGTTTTTTAAAGTCATCTAGGGAATTTTTCAAGTCCCATAAAATAGGGGAGTAGCCTTCCTTTTTTAACGCCTCAAAAACCAGTTTTGAAAAGTCAGATGTTCCGAAAAATAGAAGTTTCATTTATCCGTAATTAAAACTCCCTGCAGATGGTCGTATTCGTGCTGGAGTACCCGGGCCAGCATTCCTTTGGCGATAAACTTATATTTCTTGCCGTTCTCGTCCATCGTCTTAACCTTCACTTTTTTAGGCCTTTTGATTTTTAACCATGTTTCCGGAATACTCAAACATCCTTCTTCTAATTCTTCAAAATTTTTCGAATACGGCTTTACCTCCGGATTTATATACACGCTTGGTACACCATATTCTTTAGCTAATATTTCATCGATAATAAAAAACTGCATATCTTGACCAACCTGATTTGCCGCCAGTCCGATACCGCCAGCTTCTTTCATTGCTTTTTGCATATTTAAAATCAATCTCTTGATTTCAGCAGTTATTTCTTTGACGTCTTCCAGTTCCTTACTTAATATTTTGTTTGGTTTTTTTACTATAAGAAGATTCATAAACAAATAATTTTCCTGGTGTTTTTACATCTTTTGACTGTTTTATTTTTGAGAATATCTGATAAGCTTTTTTCAAACCAATATTCTTCACTATCCCTAAATACATTCCAAATTTTTTAGGCTCGCCGGCATATTCAGATATTTCCTTGGCTAAAGCATGCATCGGGCCGTGAATGCCCCGTTCAGGCTTCTTCTCTTTGATTTTAGCCAGTTCTTTATTAATTCTAATTAATCCATCGGATATTCTCACTGCCTCAAAAATAGTATAATGTATAAGTAATGTCTAATCATATTCGCGTTAGAATCGCGCCTTCGCCGACTGGGCCGTTGCATATTGGAACAGCTAGGACCAGCCTTTTTAATTGGCTTTTTGCCAAAAAAAATAATGGTATCTTTGTTTTAAGGATAGAAGACACGGATTTAGAACGCTCAAATTCTAAATTTGAAGAAGACATTAAAAATTCATTGGATTGGCTTGGCTTGGAATGGGACGAATTCTACAAACAAAGCGAGCGGCTTGATATTTATAAAAAATATCTCCAAAAACTTTTAGACGAGAAAAAGGCTTTTTGGTGTTTTCACTCAATTGAAAAACTGAAAAAGGAAAGCGACGAACAAATGAAGCGCAAAGAAGCGCCGAGGCACATCTGCGAACATAAATATAAAGAACCGACAGACAAAAATAACGGAATCATTCGGCTGAAAGTAGATGAAAATTCAACTAGGACTATTCATTTCAATGACATAATCAGAGGGACGGTTGAATGGCAGGAAAAATTAATAGGGGACTTAAGTTTGGCGAAAAACTTGGACGCACCTCTTTATAACTTTGCTGTAGTCGTTGATGACCATGAAACAAAGATCTCTCATGTCATAAGAGGAGAGGATCACATTTCAAATACTCCAAAACAGATTTTAATCCAGGAAGCGCTTGGAATTAAAATCCCTCAATATGCCCACCTGCCTTTGATCCTTGGCTCTGATCGGACAAAGCTTTCAAAACGGCACGGCGCCGAATCAGTCCAGGAATATATGGATATGGGCTATCTGCCTGAAGTAATGATTAACTTTATGACTTTGCTTGGCTGGCATCCGCCCAAAGACATAAAGAAAAAAGGAGGGAAACCAGAAGATATTTTTACAGTAAGCGAACTTACTGAAATCTTTGAATTAAAAGATGTACAAAAATCGCCAGCAGTTTTTGACATAAAAAAACTGAATTGGGTAAACGGATACTATATTCATCAATTGCCGCCAGAACAATTCAAGGCCGTGATCGCACCATTCATCTTGAAAGAGATTGGCGAAAAAATTGAAGTAAAAAGTGAATATCTGGACAAAATTCGGCATCTGATGACAGAGCGGATGAAAAAATTATCTGACATAAAAAATTTTGATTATTTCTTTAAAGAGCCGGAATACGATAGGGGATTGCTCAACTGGAAAAATATATCGGCCGTTGAAATAAAAAAATCGCTGACTTTAGTCAAGGAAGCGCTGGAATCGATTGACTGGAATTTTTTTGATAAAAATTATATCAAGAAAAAATTAGACGATTTAGCCAAAGATAAATTTAATGGCGATAGAGGGGCGGTTTATTGGCCGTTAAGAGTCAGTTTAACCGGGAAACAAGGCTCGCCAAATCCAATTGATATATTATCAGTTTTACCTAAAGAAACTGTCATTGAAAGGCTGAACAAAGCTATTGGAAAATGAAAAAGTTAATGCTTATAGCCGCTATTTTTTATTTAGCCGTATTTTTTGTTGCTTCAGGCCAAGAGAATAACAGCGATAAAATTCTCGAAATAGGACGGCAGATTCAAAAACTGGAGAAACAATCGGTCGAATATAAAAAACAAATAACCCAAAAACATGCAGAAAGCGAGACTTTAAAAAAAGAATTAGCTATTTTAGAAAGCCGGATTGCCAAATTGCAAGTTGACGTATCGGTTACTAATCGAAAAATAGAACTGACCAATTTTGAAATTAAAGACCTTAACGTAGAAATTAATCAAACTGAAAATAAAATAGATAAAAACAAAGAATCAATTTCCGAAGTATTAAGACAATTGGATGTAAGTGAGAAAAAAGATTTTGCGATTATACTTCTGACAAATTCTAAAATTTCTGATTTTTTCAACCACATCGAACATATAAATAATCTGCAGGGACGATTAACCTTGAGCCTTACGAATTTTATTGAACTTAAAAAAGAGTTTGATATCCGAAAAGAGACTGCTAAAAGTAAAAAATTGGAAATGGTAGCACTGAACACAAGGCGTCAAAATCAAAAAATGGCTTCTGAAACAGCCCAATCAACCAAAAATGATTTACTGGTTAAAACAAAAGGGCAGGAACAAAAATTTCAGCAACTTTTAACTGAAGCTGAAAAGAAAAAAGCTGAATTTTATCAGGAATTGCAAGTGTTTGAAGCAGAAGCCAGAAAGCAGGGAATATACATAGTCAGAGTTAAAGCCCCGTTAATCCCGTCAAAAGGGATTAAACTATTTAAAATGCCGCTGGATGATTATATAATAACCCAAGGATACGGAATGACTGTTTTTGCCAAGCGCGAGGCCTATGGAGGCGCCCCTCATAACGGAATCGATATGACTGACGGACCCGGTTCAGAAATAAAATCAATAGGCTCAGGCGCTGTTTTAGCAAAAGGATATAATAATGCCGGCGGCAATTGGCTAGCCATACGACACGATAATGATTTAGTCAGCGTCTATGGTCATATGAAAAATCCGGCATTAGTTTTAGTGGGAGAAAAAGTTGACCAAAATACAGTTATAGGATACGAGGGAGCCACGGGATTTGTCACTGGTCCTCATCTCCATTTGAGTTTATACCATGAATTTTTTACTTTCATCGGCCCGAAAACCGGCCAGGTTTATTTTAACTATTTCGACGGCAGCTTGAATCCCTTGGATTACATGCAATAAAATTATGACAAACATACTCATACTTGGAGCGGGATTTGGCGGCATCGGCGCAGCCCTGAAACTTGAAAAAAAATTAAAGAACAAAAAAGATTTTAAGATCACCTTAATAGACCGGAATAATTTCCATTTATTTACCCCGTCTCTTTATGAAGTAGCAACGGTCTATGGATTAATTGAAGACAGTTTTGTCAAATATTTAAGAGGCTCGGTTACAGTACCAATTGGCGAAATATTGGAAAATAGAAAAGTAGATTTTATTCAGGCGGAAATAAAAGAAATAAACCTCGGAGAAAAATTTGTAAGCACTAATGGCGGAAAGAAACTTGATTTCGATTATTTGATCATCGCCCTTGGCGGCGAAACTGAATTTTTCGGCATTCCGGGCGTAAAGGACTATACTTTTAATTTCAAATCAATTGACGATGCCATCGGGATATTTAAAAAACTGCAGGAAATCTATAGCCGATATGAATCTGCCGGAAAACAAGGCCAAATCAAAATTGCTGTTATTGGCGGAGGCTTTACCGGAGTGGAATTATCTGCTGAGCTTAACTGTTATGTAAAAAATATTATAAAAGACAGAAAATTAGATAAAAAATCTACCCAAATTTATCTATTTGAAGCCGGACCGTTAATTTTACCGGTCATCAATGAAAAAGCGAGAAAGACTATCGAAAAAAAATTAAAAAAAGAAAGAATTCTGATAGAAACGGATTCAACGGTGATAGAAGTCGGACCAGATTCCATTAAGCTTAAAGATAGGGGAGAGACATTAAATTTTAATTTGGTAATTTGGGCCGGCGGGATCAGAGGCTCAAGATTATTAGAAAGTCTTGGGCTAAAACTAACCAAAAAAGGAAGTATGGAAGTGAATGAATTTTTACAAACGAAAAATTCTGATAATTTTATTAATGACAAAATTTTTGCGATAGGGGACAACGCAACATTTATTGATTCCAAAACGCAAAAGTCTGTTCCGGCTATGGCCTACACCGCTTATGACGAAGCCGTGGCTGCATCAAAAAATATAGTAAATCACCTTAAGGGAGTCAAATTAGAGCCATATAAACCGTTTTATGACGCTTGGATAGCGCCAGTAGGAGGAAAATGGGCTTATTTTCACTTTAAAAGCCTTAATATCGGAGGATTTATGGGTTATCTATTAAGACAAGTGGTTGACCTAAGACATTTTTTAAAAATTCTGCCTTTTGATAAAGCGCTCGCTTTATTTTTTAAGGATCTGGCGATGTTTACGAAAAACGACTAATTAATTCTTGAGCGGGTGATATTTTTCGTGAATTTTTTTAGCATAGCGGTGAGAAGCATGGACATAGCGAGTAGTTGTGTCTAAGGATTCATGGCCCAAAAGAATCTGGATGGCGGCCGGGTTCGCGCCAGATTCAGCCAAATAGGTGGCAAAGCCGTGCCTCAAAGAATGGGCCGAGGTCGGAATATTGATTCCAAGCATCTCGCGGTATTCTTTTATTTTATATTGAATGTAATTAGTCGAAATTTTCTTCATTTTTTCAGAATTATTTTTGCCGCTATATGGAATAAATGTAAAAGGGGAGTCATCGTTTCTAATTTTTAAATATTCTTTTAAATGGTTTTGTGCCCTCGGAGTTAAATAAACAAACCTTTCTTTCTTACCTTTGCCTAAAACATAAATCTGGCCGTCTTTATTTATCTGGTTTGATTTTAAATTCACCAACTCCGAGATTCTCATTCCGGTAGAAAAGAGAACTTCAAGAATAGCTCTGTTCCTTTTTGCCACGATAGAATTTTTCTCAAATTGGGAAGGAGATTCAATTAATCTTACCAAATCATTCAATTCAGCGACCTTTGGAATTTTCTTTTCTGTTTTTATTAAAGTCACCGCATCTGAAGCGATAGGCGAAAAATGATCCATTGAAACAAGATATTTTAAATATGAACGGAGAGAAGAAAGATATCTATTCAATGAGAAACTCTTTAAATTCTTCTTCTGAGCCACGCCTTGGGCTGTTTTACGGTCAATTGAATTCAAGTATGCCTTATACTGTTCAATCGATCGTTTGGTGATTCTAGAGAAAGGGAGAAATAAATCTTCGCTTAGGAAGTTTTCAAAAACTTTTAAATCGCGTTCGTAGTTATATACAGACTCTTGAGAATAGTTATTTGTTTGCAGAAATAACAAGAAATCATCTATATAAGGAAGTCCATTTTTTATTTTTTTTTCAACAGGGGACTTGATCATTAGCTCAATAACTGAGTGTAATGGTTATTATACTCAGTCTATAATATTTAAATATAGGGTCAATCCCCTGTTATCAACATTTAAAAATTTCATCTTTATTCAATATGGGTTAAACTAATTCGATGTTCTACGCTGACTTAAAACACTTCAAGGCAAAAACCGGATATGAAATCAATGGTATTTGGTATCCCCGAGTCACCTCTATCGTTTCCATTAAGGCCAAACCGGCTCTTTATAAATTTTACGCCGACCAAGGCAATTTTTCGATGGCTGAATCAATTAAATCAAAATCGGCCGATGAAGGAACTCTTATTCATGAAACAATAGAAGCAATTTTGACTGAAAAACCCGTAGCCGTCCCCCACCCCATCCAACCAGCCATAAATGCCTTCTTAGAATTCAAAAAGAAAAATGAAATCGTACCGATGAAAATTGAGGAACGAGTCGTTTCTAAAAACCATTGGTATGCCGGGACAGTTGACGTTATTGGAAAACTTAACGGCCAGCTTGGCATTTTAGACATTAAAACTTCTTATTCAATATACCGTGACTACGGGCTTCAAACCGCCGCCTATGTTGAAGCAGTCAAAGAAAATAATATTTTCCCCACGACCAGATGGGTTTTAAGGATTGACCAAGCCAAAGAATGTACGAAATGCGGAGCTAAAATGCGTGAAAAAGGAGGTAATATAAAAGTGAGGGGCGGGACGGTTAGTTGCCAGCATTCTTTCGGCGAAACCGTAGGCGAAATTGAATTAAAAGAACTGGATAATTTTGAAAGTGACATTAAAGCTTTTTTAGCCTGTCGAAATCTTTGGGAGTGGGAGCACGACTTTTGGATTAAAAAAATTAAAAACGGATCGTCTCCTATTTAGAGCAATTGGCCGCCAAAGTATAACCAGTTGAAATTGCTTCCTCTGCGGAATTAAAATAAATTTTATTCTCTTCCTTAATTTGTTTGGCTCCGGTGCACCATAAAAAATGATATTTTCTGGAAGTTGATTTTTTAGACATTACTACTCGGAAATCAAAATTCTCCACTCCCCTATTCTTACTGTCGCCACTGGTTTTAATATCTAAATTTTGTCCGCTAAAAATTTCCTGGATTGCGGCTTTTTCAATTCTTATCGGCTGGCTCGCATTTTTTGAAATCCGGCCAAGCTGAAAACTTAAAAGAGAAATCAAAACGATTAAAAATATAAGAAATAAGTTCTTCTTGATTAGATTTAAAAATTCTGTTAACATTTATTTACTGTGGCCCATACAAAACAAAAAGGATCTTCTAAAAATGCCCGTGAATCAGCCTCACAGCGCCTTGGCGTCAAGCTTTTTGGCGGGGAACTGGCTAAACCGGGCAATATCATTATCAGACAAAGGGGAACTAAATATCTTCCTGGCCTTGGCGTCCGTCTTGGCAGCGATGACACAATTTACGCCGTGAAAAAAGGAAAAATCAACTTCAAGACTAAAAAAATAACTAAATTTGACGGTTCAAAAAGAATAGTTAATATTGTTAATATTGTCTAAATTTTGACAACTTCTACTTCAAAATTAGCCTCGATGTCATAATATTTAAATAATATCTTATGAACTCCTGTCTGTCTTATCTGGCTAGCAGTAATCTCAATAAAATCAGCATCTGCCTCTATCCCTTGTTTTTTTAAAGATTCGCTTATTTTCTTAGGTATTATCGCCTCATATAAGTGACCTTTTTCATTAGCCTTAATTTCAATTAATAATTTAAAATTATTCAATTTTTCGGCCACCCCTTTCATTTTTTGAAGTTCTTCTTGCATCATTATTGCTTTTCCCTTTTTTATTTCGTCTACTTGTTTTAAATTTTCAGCCGTTGCAAAAATCGCTAATTTTCTTGGCACCAAAAAATTCCGCGCATAACCATTAGAAACATCTTTAGTCTCCCCTATCTGCCCCAGCCCCTTTATGTTTTCAGTCAAAATGATTTTCATTAAAGTTATTACCTCGCGAAAAGCTACCCTCGGTCATGTTTAATTGCCTTTTAATTCTATGATACAAAATCCCCAGACCTTTTCAAGGAGGGAAGCCGTGAAGGATAACAAAACTGACCTTGGGTTTCGCGAACGGTTTCCGAAGACATGTACCGAGGGAAGGTTTTTACAGATTTTTTATCACTTCAATCGCCTTCTCCAGCTGCGGGTCACGGTCGTTTTTAATGTCTTCTTCGGTTCTTTCGACTTTAATGTCCGGCTCTATGCCCTCGTCCGAGATTGACCGTCCCTTCGGAGTAAGCCATTTTGCTACCGTAACCTTCAAAGCCGTTTTAAATCTTAAATCTTCTACCTGCTGGACCGAACCCTTTCCGAATGTCGTTTCCCCTATCAGTTTCACTTCTTTATTGTCATGTAAAGCGCCCGCCACAATTTCCGAAGCCGAAGCTGAGCCTTTGTTTATTAAAATGACAACCTTTGTATCTTTCAAAAAGCCGTTTGGCTTTGATTTAAGTTCTTCCCTTAAATTATCCCCAAAATCTTCAATAACCACTACCCGGCCCGGCTCCAAAAAATAGCTTGAAATATCTATCGCCAGATTCAAAAGCCCGCCCGGATTATTCCTCAAATCCAAAATTAATTTTTTGTCAACGTCTTGTTTTTTTAACTCGCCAAGCGCTTTGTCAAATTCATCTTTTGCTATTTGATTAAAACTCAAAAGCCGAATATGCCCTATATTCGGCTCAATCTTTGTCCATTTCACAGTCGGGACTTTTATCTTGTCTCTGATTAATTCGAAATCTTTTGTTTCTTCTTCTCCATCTTTATCTCTTGAAATTGTCAGAACGACTTTACTCCCCCGCCGACCCCTTATTTTTGAAACTGCCTCATCTATGGTGATGTCGCCAGTTAAATCGCCGTTAATGCTTAAAATTCTATCACCGGCAACAATTCCGGCTTTGGCAGCCGGAGTATCGTCTAATGGCGAAATGACCGTTAAAACCCTATCCCTTAATCCAATTTCTATCCCGATACCGGCAAACTCGCCGCTAATGTCTTCCTGCAACCTTTTACTTTCTTCAGCTTTCAAAAAAACCGTGAATGGATCGCCGATACTGTCAACCATCCCTTCAATCGCCCCAAAAACCATTTTTCGGGTGTCTAGTTCGGAACGACCGACATACCTTTCATGAACCAAATTCCAAGCGTCCCAAAATAAACTAAAATCAACTGCTTCGGGCTGGCCCAAATCGCGGTTGATTAATTCCCTTAATCCGCCGCTCGGCTCCTGAAATTTTTGGAATTCCATCCCGCCCAAAAAACCAAAAACTAAAAAAATTAAAATAACCGGTATTAGGATCCTGTATTTCATAATTGAATCATAATCAGAAATGAGGGAGAAGTAAATATTTAAATTTACTTCGACCGAATGATGTACTTATATGAATTCTCATCCATATACTAAATTTTCCGTAATATTCAATACTTCCTTTTTGAACTTCTCAAAGCCGAATTTTTCAGAATGTTTTTTTATGGCCGCCGGACTGAAATGGCCATTTTTTATTTTTTCGCTGATTAATTTTACCGCCTCCGCTAAGTTATCCGGCTCAAGTTTCTCAAAAAATTCTCCGGTTATGCCCTCCAAAACCGTTTCAGTTGCTCCGCCTTTATTATAAGCCAAAACCGGCTTTCCAAAGGACATCGCTTCAATCGGCGAAATCCCAAAATCCTCCTCGTTGCAAATCAGATATCCTAAGCAATTTTCATAATGAGCCGGAAGTTCTTCATCCTGAATAAAGCCCAATAGTTTTATGTTGCTGAAACCAAAAGCTTTTTCCCCTAATCTTTTTCTTTCCGGTCCGTCCCCTATTATCACCAAATCCAGCTCCGGATTTTTCTTAAAAGCATTAATTGCCAAATCTAAATTTTTATGCGGATACAATTGCGAAACAATCAAAAAATAGCCCTTGGCTTCACGTTGTAAGTTATAAGTTGTAAGTTGTTGGCCAATCTCCACCGGCGGATAAACTACTTCTGCTTCACGGCCGTAATATTTTTTGATTCTTTCAGCCACGTACTTTGAGTTTACTAAAACAATGTCAGGCCTTTTACCGGCTGAATAATCCCAAAGACGCAAAAAATGCTGCCCCAATTTTATTAAAAACAATTTAAAATAACTCTTCTTCCTTTCTTTAAAATCTTCGGCATAGTCATGAGCCCTGTCCCATAAAATGCGGGAAGGACTATGATAATAACAGATGTGCCGAATTTTCTGCTTTGTCAAAACACCGTGGCTGAATTCATGGCTTGATGAAATAATTAAATCGAAACCGGACAAATCTAAAGATTCCACGGCTATAGGCATTAAAATTTTAAACCACGGATGAAATTTTTTTATGTTTGGAATTTTCTGTAAAAACGAAGGGATTATTTTAGCCTTAGGAAGGTAACGGGAAGTAAATTTTTCATCGTAAAAAAGAGTGTAAATCGGAGCTTCGGGAAAAATTTTATGAAAAGCGATTAAAACCCGCTCAGCTCCGCCAAGTCTAACCAGCCAGTCATGAACCAAAACAATTTTCATCTCCTAGTAATAATATTCCTTTTATAAACATCTAAATTTTCCAAAACTGCCCCGGCTCCCTTAGCCACGCAAAGAAGCGGTTCCTCGGCCACATGAGAAGAAACTCCGACGGCCCTAGTAATAAAAACATCAATATTTTTCAGAAGAGCTCCGCCGCCAGTTAAAACAATCCCGCCCTCGATGATATCGGAGCAAAGCTCAGGCGGCGTCTCCTGTAGAACTTTTTTGATAACTTGGTGGATTTCCTTTAATTGTTCCTGAATCGCCTCACAGACCTCATTAGAGGTCAAATCAATGGTTTTGGGGAGGCCGGTGACTAAATCTCTTCCTCTGATTGAAAGAGTCTCTTCAGTCGATATTTTTACTGCCGTGCCGATGTTAATTTTAATTAATTCGGCCGTCCTCTCGCCTATCGCTAAATTATACTTCTTTTTCACGTAATCAATGATTGCCTGATCAATTTT
>MHXE01000013.1:11635-21641 GCA_001824375.1 Parcubacteria group bacterium RIFCSPHIGHO2_02_FULL_40_12
CAACTCTGACTCCGGCGCTGGTAACTATGCCGCCAAGGCTTACTACCGCCACCTCGGTTGTTCCCCCGCCGATATTCACTACCATATGCCCATAAGACGAATTTATCGGGATGCCAGCACCGATTGCCGCGAGCACCGGCTCTTTGACCAAATAAACTGCTTTCACGCCAGCATTCATCCCTGCTTCAATCACTGCTCTCCTTTCAGTAGAGCTTATCGCCACCGGAACCGAAATTAAAACTTCTTTTTTAAAAAAACTAATCTTACTGAACGAACTATTGATGAAATACCTAATCATCGCTTGAGTCACCTTGTAATCAGCAATAACCCCGTCTCTCAAAGGTTTTATAACCGAGATCGTGTCTGGAGCGCGGCCTACCATTTCTTTGGCTAAATTACCAACTGCCAAGATCTGGTTGTCAAATAAAGAAATCGCCACTACTGACGGTTCGTTAATCTTAATGCCGTTTCCCGGAACAAAAACAAGAGTGTTGGTTGTACCTAAATCTATTCCGACTTTTTTAGTAAACATAAATTGATAGAATAAACCTAATTATAAGCTCCAAGCTAACAAAATCTATCCAAAAAACAAATTGACTAAAGAACGCTAAAAATGTAAAATAATCCCTTGTGAACAAATCATTTAAGAATCTCATATTAATATCGTCTTTTTTAGTTTTTTTCGCCTTAAGTTACTTAATAGTCCTTTATGCTTATGGCTACCAATTTGATTTTAAAAATCTCAACTGGATAAAAACCGGCAGTTTATTCATAAAAACCAACTTAAGCGATGCGAAAATCCATATAGACGGCAAGCTTAAAGGCAAAACCTCATTTCTGTTAGCCACTTTTGTTGAAAAATATTTTCTTCCCGGAAATTATGAAGTAATAATTAAAAAAGAGGAGTTTTCAACGCTCTTTAAAAATATTGAAATCAAGTCAGGCGAAGTCAGTCAACTGGCCCATATTTATTTAATCGGCACCGAAGAGATAAATGATTTCATTAAAAATTCAGAACAAAAAGAAGAAAATACCGATTACTTCATAAATAAAACTGACGGTTTGCTTTATCGTAGTCCTAAGAATGGAAAAACTGAAAAAATCTCTTCTGAACCGGTTTATATAAAAAATTATAAATTAAAAATCTTGCGGGAAAATATTTATCTGGCTTCTTCTGATTCTAAGGCGCCGGGGGTATTTTTGCTTGATTCGGAAGGCCAATGGGAACGGCTGCATTTGTCTCCGGCTAATGATCTGATTTTGTCGCCGGACAATAAAAAAATGGCCATTGTCGCTCCTAACGAAATAAATGTCCTCTGGCTTAAAAATGAAAGCGAATCGCCTTATTTTAAAGAAGGCCAAAAAGAATTAATTTTGGGAACCAACGAAAAAATAGAGCAGGTTTTTTGGTTTAAGACCGGCTGGCATTTAATCTATTTGACTGAAAATAATCAAATCCATTTTGTAGAAATTGATAATACCGGCGGAAGAAATAATTTAGTGATTTATTGAATTTCAAACAGCTCGACTTCGAATATCAGAGTTGCGTTGGGCGGGATTATATTGCCGACTCCGGTTGAACCATAAGCTAATTCTGGTGCAATGGTCAGTTTTCTTTTTTCTCCAACTTTCATTCCTAAAATCCCCTGTTCCCAACCGGGTATTACTTGGCCGGAGCCAAGAACAAAAGAAAACGGCCTGCCCCTGTCCAAGCTGGAATCAAACTTCATTCCGTTTTCTAAGGTTCCGGTATAATGGACAAAAACCGTATTTCCGTTTTGAGCCCCTTGTCCTGCCCCCTCTTTTAGAATTTTTATTTTTAACGGCCCTGTGTCTTTTTCCATAGATTCTTTTTCTTCATTGTAAAAGCCAAAATAATACATCAGCCCGGCAACAACCAATAAAATTATCAAAATAACCCAAATTTTGTTATTCATACTTTTTATCTTTATCTCTTCGCCCATTGAGGGGCCTTTCTTGCTTTCTTAAGTCCGTACTTGCGCCTTTCTTTAATTCTTGAGTCCTGGGTCAAATAGCCGAATTTTTTGAGCTTCTTACGGTAATTAACGTCAAATAGAATCAAGGCTCGCGAAATTCCAAGCCTTGAAGCTTCAGCCTGTCCCGTGAGTCCACCCCCCTTAACTAAAACCGAGCCCCTAAACCGATCTAAAGACTTAAGCTTTCTAAGAGGACTTTCAACTGTATTTTGCAAAAACGGATCTTTAAAATAATCCTGATATGATTTCTGATTGACTAAAATCAATCCTTTGTCTTCCGGAAAAACATCGCTTGATTTCTTGGTAAAAAGCCGGACCCGGGCAACTGATTCTTTTCTCCGGCCGACCGCTTCAAGATATCTTTCTTTGCCTTCCACAGATTTAATTGAAACAACTTCTTTTTTATCTTCAATTT
This sequence comes from Parcubacteria group bacterium RIFCSPHIGHO2_02_FULL_40_12, assembly GCA_001824375.1. Taxonomy (GTDB): domain Bacteria; phylum Patescibacteriota; class Minisyncoccia; order 2-02-FULL-40-12; family 2-02-FULL-40-12; genus 2-02-FULL-40-12. The sequence goes on from MHXE01000013.1 coordinate 14,048, forward strand.
CAACCTTTTTCTTAACAGGCTTTTTAGAAACTGTTTTTGATGTTTTTGTAGTTTTTTTTGTAATCATCTAAATTGCAGGTTTTTTATCATTTCTTTTCTCAACCTGTTTTTTGGCAGCATCCCCAAAACTGCCCTTCTCAATACCTCGCTTGGATTTTTTTCAAAAACATCTTTAACTTTTATCGTCCTTAAGCCGCCCGGATACCCGGAATAATGAAAGTATCTTTTTTGTTCCAATTTGCGTCCGGTAAATTTTATTTTTCCGGCATTTAAAACCATAACTCTTTCTCCGCTTAGAATATGAGATTCAAATTTTGGGCTCATCTTTCCGCGCAAAATCAAAGCTATTTTAGAAGCCAGCCTGCCTAACGATTGGTTTGTCGCGTCAATTTCGTGAATCATACTAACAAGTGAGATAGAAATGAATTTCAGGATTTATTTCTATCGAACGAAGTTAGTATATGAAAACTTATTCATATACTAACTCAATCTGGGCCATCCTCGCACCGTCAGATTCCCGGGGAGCCAACTTAATTATTCTGGTATAACCCCCGGCCCTTTTTTTATATAAAGGAGCAATATCAGCGAATAGCTTATTAGTCACAGAATCTGACAAAAACTTTCTTACCTGTCGCCTTTTATGTAAATCCCCTATTTTTGCTTTAGTAATCAAAGGTTCAATGAATCGTCTTAATTCTTTGGCTTTTGTCTCGGTGGTTTTTATCTTTTTATGCAAGACCAATGAAGAAACCAGGCTTTTCATTAAAGCTCTTCTTTGTGCTTTTACTCTGCCGAATTTTTTACCTTTCTTGCGTTTTCTCATAACTATTCAACTAATTTAACTTTTTTCGGTCTTCCTCTTTTCTTTTTCGGCGCCTCGGCAGTTTCATCTGAAACTTTTTCCTCAATCTCCAAAGTGCCGTTTTCACCGACGGCCCTGAATTGTTCCATTAAAATCGCAACCGCCCTTTTAAGCGCCTCTTGAGGAGTGATGCTCCCGTCAGTCTCAATATTGATGAAAAGCTTGTTAAAATCAGTTCTCTCTCCCACCCTGATATTTTCAACCCGGAAACTCACTTTTCTGACCGGATTAAAAATAGCGTCGATGGCTATTTCTCCGACTGAAAGTTTATCCTTCTGCCTTTGTTCAACCGGAAGATAACCAATACCTCTATCAACTTCTATTTCCATATTCAATTCTGCTTTTTTATCAGTAATGGTGGCAATAATCTGGTCCGGATTTACCACTTCAACTCCGGTCGGGGCTTTCAAATCGCCGGCGCGGACTTCTTTTTCGCCCTTGGCATTCAAAACCACTTTAATTGAATCTACACCGGATAGCTTAAATCTGATCTTTTTCAAATTCAAAATTATGTCCACTATATCTTCCAAGACGCCGTCAACTGTGGTGAACTCGTGAGGCACACCGTCGATTTTGACTTTTACCGCGGCCGCGCCTTCCATTGAAGAAAGCAAAACTCTCCTCAAAGAATTACCAAGGGTCACGCCGTATCCGGCATAAAGCGGACTGATTTCAAACACGGCTCGGTTTTTGGACTGCTCGATTATTTTTAACTCTCCGACTAATATTTCCATAAAATTTAACTCATCACTAACAGTTTATAACTGACAACTTAGTTGTTAGATATCGGCTGTTAGCTATTAATTACCTTGAATAAAACTCGATTATCGCCTGAACATCTTTATGCTCAATGTCGCTTTCAGATAAATTCGGTAAATTCTTAATCTTGCCGATAAATGTTTCCTTATCTATTTCCACCCAAGAAGGCGGCTGATATTTTTTTATGTATCTGGGTAAAAAATTTGAAAAATAACTGTTCTCCATATTCTGAGGCTTCACTTTTACAACGTCGCCAATTCTTACCTTATAAGAAGGGATGTTAATCGGTCGGTCGTTCACCAGAAAATGGCTGTGGCTGACCAACTGTCTTGCCTTATCCCTTGCATCTGAAAATCCCATCCTGAAAACAACATTATCAAGACGCCGTTCAAGGTTCTGGACTAAAGTCTCCCCGCTATCACCTTTTGATTTTAATGAATCCTCAATATATCTCCGGAACTGCTTTTCCAAAATCTTATAAATGCTTCTGACTTTCTGTTTCGAAATGAGCTGCAAGCCGTATTCTGAAAATTTCCTGTTCTTTAATTTTCTTCCGTGAAGGCCCGGCGGATATGGCTTTCTGATAATTGCCGCTTTGGGCGAATAAGAACGCTCCCCTTTCAAAAAAAGTTTTTCACCGATTCTTCTTTCTATTTTTTCTTTTGGACCAGTGTATCGTGCCATATTATACCCTCCTTGGCTTAGACGGTTTAACTCCGCCGTGAGGCATCGGAGTATTATCGATTATTGCCCTAATATCGACACCAGCCGAAAATAACCCTCTTATCGCCGCTTCGCGGCCCGGACCGACTCCCTTTACAAAAACATCTGCCTCGCTAAAACCAAACCGCCTTGCTTTTTCAGCTGCTGATTTCCCAACCAAAGTGGCGGCGAAAGGAGTTGATTTTCTTGTTCCCCTAAAACCAAGATTCCCGGCCGAAGCCCAGCTTAAAACTCCTCCTTTTTCATCAGTCACGGTGACAATCGTGTTATTAAATGAGGCAAGGATGTAAATATTCCCTTTGATAACCTGCTTTTTTGAGCTTTTTTTAGAAGCTTTAACCTCAGTCCCTTTTTCAACGGCTGAAGCCTCATCTCCAGATTTTGCAATAATTCGTTTCTTTCCCATGATTATGTTGGCGTTGCTGGCGGACGTTTACCAGAACCCATCGTCTTTCTGACATTCCCCCGCAACGTCCTTGAATTTGTTTTCGTCCGGCCATGCATCGGAAGCTTTCTCATATGCCGCACTCCTTTCCATGTCCCAGTTTCTTTCAATCTTTTAATATTTTCTAAAATTTCTCTTCTTAACTCTCCTTCAACTCTATAGTTTTTATCTATAACGCCCTGGATTTTGTTTATTTCATCACTAGTCAATTCCTTGGCCCGTTTATCCGAACTAATACCGGTAGTTTTTAAAACAAACCCAGCCAAAGTAGAACCTATTCCATAAATATAGGTCAAAGCAATTCCGATTTTTTTATTATCAGGGATGTTAACCCCGGAAATTCTTGCCATTTATCGTTGCGTTTATTTTTGTCTTTGCTTATGTTTTGGAATTCTGCAAATGCAATACAGTCGTCCTTTTCTCCGAACAATTTTACAGTTCCGACACATTTCTTTTATTGAAGTCCGAATTCTCATAATCTTTTTACGATCCTCCCCCGTTCGCCATCCGGGCTTACTTCAACTAAAACCCTGTCTCCAAGCATTACTTTGATATAAAAAAGCCGCATCTTTCCTGAAATATGGGCTAAAGTTACTTTGCCGTCTTCCAGTTTGACCCTAAAATAAGCGTTAGGGAGGCTTTCTATTACCTGGCCTTGTTTTGTGTTTTTTCCTTTATTCAATATATAGACTTTCTATGGAATTTTTAACTAATCAAAGATAGAACAATAGAATGAAAATGTCAATCCAGTGAGAAATTTTCTATTCAATCACTACTTGGATTTCCACTCTATCCTTGTTTTTTGGAATTGACCTGACCCAAAAGGGCGATAAAAATATCTGAGCCGACTCAATTTCTTTTAAATCTCTCAGATATGCTTCGGCTTCACTGCTTTTTCTGCTAATGATTTCGGAAATGATTTTTCCATTATCTATATTTTTGACGGTCTGAACAGAAGAAACCAACTTCAAAGAAAGTTCGTTATCTTCCTTATCAAATTGAATTTCTTTATAATCTACCTTTAATCCTTTTTCGACAACTTTAAGATTTTGCGAATTCGTCACATACCGGGAAATAAATTTTACAACATCTTCCTCTTTAAAAACAATGGTTTTAAGTTTAGCCCTGTTTCCAATTTTAAATTCATTGCCAAGATCGCCTGTTTTGTTTGAATCAAGTGTTTTTTCTACCTCTATGTCTAATGTTTCATTCAAAACTTTAAAATTAGAAAGCAAAACAAGTTCTTTTCTCACTTCATTTATCGCCTCTTCTCTAACTAAACTTTCGGCCCTTTTAATATCTTCTTTAGTCGCGACATTGGTTTTGCCGACAAAACCACCTAAAAACTTTTCAGATGACTCGGCGTAAAATCCTTGATATTTCGGGGTGCCTAAAAAACCTGGAATCTTGAATTCAGATGGTTCAATATTATATTCCTCGCCAGCCCGATCAGCCACGGCTTCAACTTCAACTTCACCCGGTTTTAATTTGCCTCCTTCTTTTACTGTCCCAGGTACGGTAATTGTTTTAATAATCCTGAAAACCAGCCCCTCAGGAGTTTGAAATCTAGTTGTTGCAACAAGAGCCTGAGGCAAAACGCTGAAATTATTATAAATTATTATCTTACCTTTTGCTTTTTGGAAAACATCTTTCTCGCCGGTTGAGGAAAAATTTTTCGAAACTACTTTTTCAATCTGGACAGACTCACCCGGAATAATTCCATAAACCTCATCGATCTCAGTAATCTTGTCGGAAATAATCACTGGAACATTTATGGAAAAAATATTCTTATAAGGAAATACCATTATTCTGGCTTTGCTGATCGAAGTCAAAACAATCACGATAAAAAATATCAGTGATATTCCAAGAAAAATAAAAATAAAGTTTTTCATCCAGTTAGAAATCTTCCTTACGCTAATAGAATCGTTTTGCGGTTTTTCAGAATAGAGAGAAACAATATCGCTGTCTTTTTTACGGGCTACTTTTTCTGACCGGCGAATAATATTAAAACCGGCCGAAGATGCATTCTTAAACGCCTCTCCTCCGGAAGAAATAATCGAGACGTCTTTGCTCAGTTTTTCAAAATGGCTTTTTAACTGCTCAACTTTATTTTTATTCTTAAAAACCCTGTTTGACTTGGGAATCACTAAAATAACCTCGTCTGAGGGAGAATTCTGGACTGCTTCCAGAATATCCTTAAAATTTTCACTCGAAGCAATATTAATGATTTTCATAATTATTAAGCTTTCTATATTATCTCCTAAATTTTTTCTCTTGACTGATTTTTGAAATCTCTTTATGTTTTTTTTCTTCTTCTTTAAACCCGTCAATATCTATTTTCATCCCTTTCCCTTTAGCAATATCCTCCATAATATCAAAAGTGACGCCCATACTCTGCTGAATATTAAAAGCATAAGGCCCAGGGATTATTCCATTACTTTTAAATTCAATGATGCCTTTTTCAAATTCCTTTGTACCTTTATCAAGCGCTTTCCCGAATTTCTGAAACTCTTCATTGAATATATTCAAAATTTTTTCTTTATTTTTATTCAACTCTGGATAATATTCTTTATAAATATTTATTATTGTTTCCAACGAACGTTGTAAAAAATCTTGCGGCAAATTCAGCTTTTCTGAATGTCTCATTATTTTTCTGATTAACCGCCTTAAAATATAGCCTCTTTCTATATTCGACGGCATAACTCCGTCTGAAATGACAAAAACGCTGGCTTTCAGATGGTCGGCGATTATTCTTTCTGATCTTTGGTTAGATTTATAATCATATAAATTCTTACCCCTTAATTCTGTTATTATCGGGATAAAAAGGTCGGTTTCAAAAACTGATTCTTGATTTTGCAAAACCAAGATTAATCTTTCTAATCCCATGCCTGTATCCACTCCTTTCCTTCTTAATGGAAGTAATTTTGCCGAGCCATTTAATAAGCCATCTCTTGAAACATCAGAAAGATATTCATTAAAAACTATATTCCAAATTTCAATTCCGTCGATATGGATTTCGGTGGTCGGGCCACAAGGACCGTTCGAACCGGTCGGCCCCCAAAAATTATCTTTTATGTCGCCAAAAAATATCCTGTCTTCTGAAATGCCAAATGATTTCCAAATTTCCAGCGATTCTCTGTCTTCAGGAACGTTATTTTTCAAATCACCCCTAAAAACAGAAATTTTTATTCTTTCCAAGGGAATATTAAAATCTTTAACTATCAATTCATAACCGAATCTAATCGCTTCTTCTTTAAAATACGAAGCTTCACCTTCCGGAAAATTAAATGAAAAATTTCCTAACATCTCAAAAAAGGTCAAATGGCTTTCATCACCAACCTCATTAATATCAACTGTCCGCAAGCATTTCTGGATTGAGGAAACCCTGTTTCCACAAGGCGAAGTGCTGTCTAGATAGTATTTTTTAAACTGCTGCATTCCGGCACTTGTGAAAAGAACTGACTGGTCTTCGGGAATAAGCAAAGAAGAAGGCATTATTTTATGCCCTTGTTTTTCAAAAAAATCCAAGAATTTTTTGCGAATTTCCTGATAAGTCATTAAAAGATTATCCCGCCGCCTAAAACTTCATTCCCTTTATAGAATACGGCGGCCTGCCCCGGCGCAATCGCCAGATTATTTTCTTTTATTTTCACCAAAGCCAAGGCTTTGCCATTCTTAATTATCGTGCAATCAATGTCTTTTTGCCTATATCTGATTTTTACTTTGCAATCCAAAGGCACTTTTTCTTTTCTTATCCAATTAAATTCCGAGATTTGAATTTTTAAACTTGGGATTTGTTTAGAATTTAGAATTTCGGATTTAGGATTTTTTAAATCATCGACGTAAAGGATATTCTTTTGAATATCTTTACTTACTATGTAATACGGCTTGCCGCCGCTTAAACCAAATCCGTGCCTCTGGCCAAAAGTATAAAACCAAACACCATCGTGCTCCCCTAAAATCTTATCATCGCTTCTTCTTAAAACCAAACCTTTTTTCGGCCGAATATTCTTTTTCAAAAATTCCCTGACTTCCAAAGGCCCCATGAAACAAACCCCTTGGCTGTCTGGCTTAGCCCAATTCGGCAATCCAAATTTTTTGGCCATCTTCCTGATCTCGGTTTTTTTGTAATCCCCTACCGGGAAAAGACAATGCTTGAGCTTTTCTTGATTTAAAGTGTATAAAAAATATGACTGGTCTTTGTTTAAGTCCTTGGCCTTTCGTAATTTATATCCTATTGTTTCGAATTTCGGATTTCGGATTTCGGATTTTCTCACGTAGTGTCCGGTCGCAATATAATCCGCTTCGAGTTTGAGCGCCTTATCTAAAAACAACCCGAACTTGATGAATTTATTGCACATCACATCTGGATTTGGCGTCAAGCCATCTCTATATCCATCAATCATATATTGAGCGACGTGCTTTTCATATTCTTTTGAAAAATCCCAAGTCAGCAGAGGAATATCAAGCTTCGCCGCCACTCGCATCGCATCTTCCCTATCTTGCTTCCATAAACAATAGTTTTCTGAATTTGGAATTTGGAGTTTGGAGTTTGTTTCGGATTCCCCCGCTTCGGCGCTCCATGGCTTCATAAAAACTCCAACTACATTAAAAAAAGCCTTTTTTAATAAAGCTGCGGCAACCGAAGAATCAACCCCTCCGGACATCGCCACGAAGACCTTTCTTTTAAGAGGGGTATTTGATTGTTTGTGTTTATTCCAAATTCTGGCCATATTCGTTTCATTCACCACTTTATTGTAAATTAACCTTTGAAGTGCAACACCTCATCGATATGATGGAATCAA
>MHXE01000014.1:0-275 GCA_001824375.1 Parcubacteria group bacterium RIFCSPHIGHO2_02_FULL_40_12
GAGGCGGTTGTTGTGGAAGAAGCAGATGTTTCCTTTAATCCGGTGATTTCCGGCGGATTCACTATCAGCAATTCTGGAACAAGTATGGTAACAATTACGCCTAATAACCCACTTGCGGACAATACGACTTATACCATCACGCTTGACGGAGTCGCGGATCTAAACGGCAGCCCGCTTCCAACTTACAGCAATATCAAATTTACCACTGCAACCATTTATTCCATTAACCTCAATGCTAACGGAAGCGGCTGGAACTTGATTTCTCTCCCTGTTGT
>MHXE01000014.1:347-1065 GCA_001824375.1 Parcubacteria group bacterium RIFCSPHIGHO2_02_FULL_40_12
CCCGTTGAATCCGAACGCTGTTGACGGCTGGCTGGTGTATACGGGTGATCCGTCAACAAGCAATCTTGATACGATGACCACCGGTTTCGGTTATTGGGTAAGCGTAACCGATGACGCGAATCTTTCCGGCTCGGGCACACTCCTCATCGCCGGTCCGACTTCGCCTCCGTCGCGCTCGCTCCAAGCTGGGTGGAACCTTATCGGTTACTACCAGCTGCCGAATGAGGATAATAGCACCCCTGTGAGCGCGTTTGCCTCAATTGGAGCACCGGGAGTTGGCTACAACGGGTTGTGGGGATTTGATAACTCAACTGGTTTCTTTAATTCGGTAACAACGATTAATCCCGGAGACGCTTTCTGGATCTCGCTTCCAAGCGCAAAAGTTTATACCCCGAATAATCTCTAAATAGTGTCAATTAACAACACGGAAACCGCACACTGTAAACATAGTTTCCGTGTTGTTGTTGACAAACAGAGCAAATTGTGATATACATAAAACTATGAAATCAGTTCTGAAAATACTTACGCCAGTCCTCTTTATGGGATTCTTCCTGCCCGGCTTGGCGTTTGCTCAAAGTTTGAGCTTACCACATCAGTTCTTCGGCTCTGTTGGCTTCACCAATGGAGCGGCTCCAAACGGGCTGGCGGTAGAAGCAAGAATAAGCAGGACTGGCGTAAATATTTTCAGAACTGATTTCATAGTTTTATGTATATCACA
>MHXE01000014.1:1073-1756 GCA_001824375.1 Parcubacteria group bacterium RIFCSPHIGHO2_02_FULL_40_12
ACGGTGTTAAAGCAAACGAAACGGCGGTTTTTGCGAATGGTAATTCCAGTCAACTTAATCTGACTGTTCCAGTATCATTGCCAACTACTCCAAGTCCAACCCCAAACCCAACTCCGGCTGGTAGTGGCGGTGGGGGCGGCGGCGGAATAATTCCCACTACCCCAACAGCATCTTTGAGCGCGGCCGCCCAGAAAGTTGACGCCAATAAAGATGGAAAAATCGATGTCCTTGATTTCAATATATTGATGGTGAATTGGGGAAATGCGAGCGTCGGCAATGTGGCCGATTTCAATGGCGACAATCTGGTCGACATTCTTGATTTCAACTCACTTATGGTTTATTGGACGGTTTAACCGATATGACTAAAAAACTTTCAGCGATTATATTATCAGTAGTATCACTTGGCCTAATGGCGGCGGTGGCTTCGGCCGCGACAATTTCGTTCACGCCGATAAATGTAAGCGTGAGACAAGGACAGACCTTTACTCTTTCAATCAGCGTCAATCCTCAAGGGGTGAAAAACTATACTGCAAAAATGGAGCTTCAGTATCCGGCAAATCTTTTGGAAGTCAGGTCTTTTAATTTCGGGAATAATTGGATGGCTTTGTCCCAGCCCGGTTACGATTTGACCGACAACATCGGCGGAAAACTTATTAAAACCGCGGGATATCCCGGAGGCGTTT
>MHXE01000014.1:1782-8604 GCA_001824375.1 Parcubacteria group bacterium RIFCSPHIGHO2_02_FULL_40_12
TATTGCAGACGGCGGTAAGCATTTTGCCGGCGGTTTCTGCGCCCGGAGTTTCGCCTCAAGTGAGCCTAGGAGTAACGATTTCGCCATCTCTTGAAGGAGAAGCGGCCGTTACTCCTCAAGCCGGGCAGAACCTGTTTGCCCAGATCGGCAACTTGATTACTTTGGGTACCGACCGAGCCTGGATTGCGGTATTGGTAATTCTTGTTATTCTCGGTTTGGTCTACCGCCTCGTTAATTATTTCAGACGCAAAAGGGCTTGATATAAAAATTAAACAGTTTTGTTATTATAAATGAAAAACAAAAATCCGCAGTTCGGCAAAATCTAAAGTTTTTCGATTTCTTTCAGATCTTTGTCAGGAAGATAGAGGAGAATTATTCCTAAAATTATTCCGCCGATGGTAGAATAGGCATGAGTGCCAAAAAACCCTCTGTCTATATAATCCAGTACGTACCAAATTCCTCGCCAGATAAGGACCAGCGACAAAACGATAGTGAAGTTTTTGATGAAGTAAGTAAAAAGTTTTTTTGGAGTCATAATCATATTGTAAATGATTGATTTTAGTTTTGAAATAGGATAAATTATTTATATTCTTTTTTATATATTCCGGGGTAGCTCAACGGTAGAGCGGCTCCCTGTTAAGGAGATGGTTGGAGGTTCGAATCCTCCCCCCGGAGCCAAGAAACTAGATACGAACTCGTTTTTTGAAGTTGAGAGGGTTCACCCTGCTTTGCTGAAAACGACGAGTCGAGGCGGGTGCTTCATCTGGAGTGCGAGGCTTTTCTTTTTTGTTGATAAATCTGCTTTATATGTTTTTTGCATGAGCTATAATTTAAGTATGAATAAAATAACTTGGATACTCCGCATCGCTATATTTGGAGAATTTTTGGGTCATGGCGTTTTCGCTCTTCAGGGCAAAGAAAGCTGGTTTAAATACTTTGATGCCTTCGGCATTTCTAATCCTGACACCATAACAACCCTTCTTTTATTAGTCGGGATAATCGATCTTGTTTTAGCAATAATGGTTTTGGTAAAGCCAATCGGGCCGTTGATGTTATGGATGGCTTTTTGGGGTTTATGGACAGCTTTGATTCGATGGCCGTTTGGGCCTGATCCAGTCTGGGATTTTTTTGAGAGATGGACTAACTGGGGAGCTCCGCTTGCTTTATATTATTTATGGAAAAAGCAGGGCTAATTTAGAAATTTAATAATATATAAGAACAAGAAAAATTTGTTTTTTAGATCAATTCGTGTTATTCTTAAGTGAATGAAATCTAAGAGCAATGAACTCGAGCAAAACCAAGCAATGACGTCTCTAGTGGTATTTATTGAGAATTACAACAAAAGTATTCCCAAGGATTTTCCGCGCGCAACAACTAAAGCATTAAAAGAATTTCAGATTACTCATTCTGCGCTTTTCAAAAGACCCGATGACTGGTCAATTGAGAAACATCGTAAGCGATTAATGGATTGGCTTTTCTCGCAGGATTGATCATTTTTTTGAATGACTTTTTTAATTAAATCTGATATAGTTGAATTATTATGACAGATTTCAAAAAAACAGGGCCAAAAGATGTGTTTGGTCAGCTCTTAGCCGTCATTGGTCTTTATGTTTCAGTTATTACCTTCGGCGCTCTTATTTTTGCGTTGATTAATTTATATTTCCCGGATATTTTAAATTACGATTACGGGCTTTATGCCAATCAGTCTTTAAGATGGCCCTTGGCAATACTGGTGATTGTTTTCCCGCTTTTTGTCTGGTGGAATTCTTATCTCCAGAAAGATTTTGAAAAAAACCCCGAGAAAAAAGAACTTAGGTCAAGGAAGTGGTTTTTGCATTTTACTCTTTTTGCGGCCGCAATCGTAATAATAGGCGATTTGGTTAGTTTGGTTTTTCGGTTTTTGAGCGGCGATTTAACCATTCAATTCATTCTGAAGATTTTAGCAGTTTTTATAATTGCGGCGGCAGTGTTTATTTATTATCTATGGAATATTAGAAAAGATATTCCGGCGACCAGAGACCCAAGAATGAGATGGTTTGTGCGGGCCGTTGTAGCTGTGGCCGGGTTTTTCATTATTTTCAGTTTTTTTGCGGTTGGTTCTCCTTTTTCCCAGCGCTTAAGACGGTTTGATGAGCGTCGCGTTTCAGACCTTCAAAATATTCAGTACCAAATTGTAAATTATTGGCAGGTTAAAAGAACACTGCCGCAGAATATTGATCAGCTTCGTGATGATATCGCCGGATTTATCCCGCCAAGCGATCCCGAAACAGGGGAGACTTATGAATATAGAGTTTTGGCTCTTTTGCAATTTGAGCTCTGCGCGAATTTTAAGACTTCAAATAAGCAAGATTCAAAAATCGGGAAAGTTCCGGTGCCGGCGGCTCCGCGCGGCTCCTACTACCCTTATCCGATTACTGAAGACAACTGGTCTTATGATGTCGGAAAAACTTGTTTTACTCGGACAATTGACCCGGACAGATATCCTCCGTTGAATAAATAAATTCATTAATTATGAAACTCAAGACCGGTCAAAAAGCGCCTGATTTTGAATTGTCGGATCAGGGCGGAAAAACTCATAAACTTTCCGATTATCGCGGCCAATGGGTGCTTTTGTATTTTTATCCGAAAGATAACACGCCAGGCTGTGTCAAAGAAGCCTGTTCAATTAGAGATAGTTTTCCCGCTTTTCAAAAATTAAAGGCCAAAGTTTTGGGCGTGAGCGCTGATTCGGTACAGAGCCATAAGAAATTCGCCGAAAAATATAATTTGCCGTTCATTCTTTTGGCTGATGACAAAAAAGAAGTGTTAAAAAAATACGGCGTTTGGGGCAAGAAAAAATTTATGGGGAAAGAGTATTACGGGACTTTTCGCACTTCGTTTTTAATTGATCCCAAAAGAAAAATCGCCAAAATCTACGAAAACGTGAAGCCGGAAATTCATGCTCAAGAGGTTTTAGATGATTTGAAATCAGAGAAATGAAAAAAATAGCGGCAGTTATATTTTTAGTAATAGCTGGAATTTTAGCTATTTATTTTTCCACTGGGGAGGATATCTCTGAATTTAATTCAATTATAATTGGCGATACAAAGATAGAAATTAAGACTGCTGAAACGCCGGAAGAAAGAACTCTGGGGCTTTCAGGACAAAAAAGTCTGCCCCATAACCGAGGCCTGTTTTTTATTTACGATCAGCCGGATCTTTACGGAATCTGGATGAAAGAAATGAATTTTCCGATAGACATAATCTGGTTTGATTCCGATAAAAAAATCGTAAGCATCTCAAAGAATGCGAAGCCGGAAAGTTTTCCTGAAGTTTTTTGGCCTGATTTTTTAGCCTCTTATGTTTTAGAGGTTAATGCCGGTTTTGTTGATGAAAATGGGATTAAGATAGGAGATAATTTTGGTTATTTTACTCAAAGATAAACTGAAGAAATGATAAATATCAGACTGGCAAATCAGGAAGATGGCGGGGCGATAAAAAAAATAGCTGATCTGCTTTATCTTGATATTCCCGAATTTAATTGGAACAAAGACGATTTCATAAAAGGTCAAATTAAGAAAGGGGAGTATTATGTGGCAGAGGAAAACGGGAAAATTATTGGCATTACGAGCCTTCGTGATAGAAATAGCAGGCTATACATCGAAACTTTAGCCGTCGCCAAAGATATTCAGTCATCTGGCATTGGTAAGAAGTTAGTTGAGTTTACCAAACAATTTGCCAAAGAAAATAACTTTAAAATTATGCGGACCACTTCATTTTATGAGTACGGAGTCAAAGATTTTTGGATAAAGCAGGGTTTTAAATTATTTGATGAGCCTGGCCAGTATAGCGGCCACGAATTTTATCGGCTGGAGCTCAAACTAAATGACTAAATTTTCTGAAAGGCATTCATTAAAAGGCAAAACCGCTTGGATTACAGGCGGAAAGAGAATCGGACAGGAAATTGCCATGAATTTGGCTGAACTTGGAGCTGATTTGATTTTGAGCTACCGGAGCTCTGAAAAGGAAGCAAAAGAAATTGCCGAAAAAGCAAAAAAATTAGGCCGTAAAGTTTTTATAGTCCAATGCGATACGGCTGATCAAGAAAGCGTTCATAAAGCTGTCAGCGAAATTGAAAGGGGATTTAAAAAGTTGGATATTTTAGTTCTATTAGCTTCTATTTTCAAGCCGGTTAGCCTTGAAAAGATAAAAGAAGAGGACTGGGATTTAAATTTCGCGAGTCATGTGAAGGGAACTTTTTGGCCGATTCAATTAAGTTTGCTTTTGCTGCGGCCCGGCTCGCATATTGTGACTGTCTCTGACCGAACTTCAATCGGAAAAATATATCCCGGCTATTTGCCTTATATAGTAACAAAAGCTGCAGTGGCGGCGATGACTCGGGGTTTAGCCGCAGAGCTTGGCCCCAAAGGAATTTTCATAAACTCAATTGCTCCTGGCCCGATTTTAAAACCTGATGACATCAGTCAAAGCCAGTGGCAGAAAATCCGCTCCGGCTCAATTATCAAATACTCCATTACTGACAAAGAGGCGGTTAGAGAGTTTGTTGATACTGTTATTCGTCTTTGTTTTGTCCGGTCTTCCGGTGGAGTGTATCCCATTGATTTAGGGCATCTTTAGGATAATTTAGTTTGATTGTGGATAACTTATATTGTTTTATTTTTTTAGAAAAATTAAAATTAAATTAAGGTCGTTAAATTTTTCATTTAATTTTAAAAATTCAAAATCAAATTATGTGGGCAAAAGATAAACTGATTTTGGCAGTAGTTTTATTAGTTGTTGCTTTTTCTATCGGTCTTTGGGCCGGGCACAGTCGGGGATATAAGAAAGCCGAAGCCGATATAAAGAAAATTCAGGCCGAAGCAGCCAAGAAGGCAGGTGAAGATGCAGCCAAGGCAGCCAATCCGTTCGAAGTGGCTAATCCTTTGAGTGGAGTCGAAGTTAATCCATTTGAAAAAACCAAGAAAATTCTGAATCCATTTTAATAAGGCTTTTCCGATAAAGCCTTATTATTTTTTTCAGTTTTTTGACAAAAGTGAGTCTAAATTATAATTATAAAACTTTAATTCTATTAGTCTTTATAGCTGTCTTTATTTCTTTGGCAGCCTTTTTTAGTTATGTAAATGCTCAGTTGGCCGAAGGAGTGACCCAGGACCAGATTGATGCCGCTTTAGACGATTTAAGCCGGGTTTACGGGGAAGAGGTGACGAATCAAGAACAAGCAAGAGAAATCTGCAATACAGATCAATATATTACCGACTGCGCCGAAATAGGCAAAGAGCATAATCTTTTTCCGCCCGAACAGATTGAGCAAGTTGACACTATTTTAGAAGAGATAAAAGGATCAGTGGCTGAACAAATAAAAAGCTGTCAAAACATTGAGTGCCTTGTAAGTGTGGCTGAAGGTTTAGCTAGTCGGATAGCCAAAAAAGATCCGGGCTTGGCTTCGGAGATTGATTTAACCCCGAAAATAGTTCGGGAAAAGAAACAGATAGTTGAAGCAGCTAAAAGCATCGGTTTAACAATTGACCAATGTATTGAAATGGATCCGGATACGGCATCAGTCGAAGTTTTAAGGGGTTGTGCCAAGCTTGCCAGAGAAGATAGGGTTAAAAAATATATTCCCATAGAAGCAAGAGCTCAGATAGACGAGATTGCTGATTCTACCGAAAGGACTATTCAATTAAAAGAAGCTTTGTTTGGCGGTCAATATCAGTGCGGCGATAACACCGTAGGGGGTTGCGGCAATTTTTGTTTAAATCCGGGGGCTGAAGCCAGAGCCGAAGGGACAATAGCTATTCCAGCAGTCTGTAAACAGATTGCTTCAAAATTTTTTGGTTCTCAAGGAGTAAAAGAGCTTGAGGATTCTTATAACCGGGTAAGCGGTGTGGCGGATTATTATTATAAAAAAGCGCAAAATTTTGTCTTTACCACTTTAGACGGTCAGACTATAACTAATCCCGAGGAAATCGGAGCTTACTTGGAAGCAGAAGGCCGGGCTGGCAATGTTGAGGCTGTTTCAAAGGGTATAGACTTTATGATTGCCCAAGGATTTGCTACTCAAGCCGACAAAGACTTTGCCGTTAAAATGGTTAGTAAATTTAGGGAAAGAGGCGGAGTTGATTTTGATGTTTGCGTTCAGAATCCCAATTCCTGCAAAGATTTCATTCACGACGACTTTCAGAATGATTTTAATGTAATGGAGCAGGTTTTCGAAATAATGAAGCAGGAACTTGGTTTTAGCCCTGACCTTTGTGATCAAGGCCAGTTTGATCAGAGTATTGGCTTAAAGTGTCTTGAAGGCGCCAAAAGAGCTCTGCATAAAATTGAAGCATTGGCCTCGCAGTATCCAGAAGTTAGATTTATAGTCGAAGAAATTAGAGGTCATATTCAAAGAGGCGACCAGTTGTCTCAAAGAAAAAATGAGTTTACAAGTGGAAGTTTTTCCGGTCCGGGCGGCTGTCAAAATGAAAGAGGGTGTTTTGTTTATTGTTCTAATCCGGTTAATGGCCCGGAATGTATAGCTTTTGGAGCTAAACAAGGTATCTCCGGTTTTACCGGTGATCAGGCGGCCGTCAAATATCAACAGTATGAATATAGCCTTAACCGTCCGGCTATTGAAGAAAGATATATAACCAGCGGTGAGTCAGTCTTTAAGCCTTACGGAGATCCTGTTTATCAGCTTCCATACGGCCAGCCTTTTGGTTCTGGACCCGGGTATCCTCCTCCGTTTCCGCCGGGGAGCCAGCCGCCATACGGGCCAAGTCCGGAATGTCTTCGGGCAATTACTTCCGGCGATTTTGTCAGAGCCAAGGAATTTTGTAA
>MHXE01000015.1 GCA_001824375.1 Parcubacteria group bacterium RIFCSPHIGHO2_02_FULL_40_12
AATTACCAAACCCCTAAAGAAGTTTTCAGAGAAAACTGCTTAATCAGGTGTTGCACTTGAGGGTTTAATGGACGAGTTTTACTATAATTTTATTATAAACAGGTGTGGATAAATCAGTCTTGACCAGATCCTATCTTTTTTGATAGGCTTAATAGGCTTTTGTGAGTATGCCCCAAGCGTCCAAAAACTTAATACTTTTGACTATTTTACTGGCATTTATACTATCGGCCAGTTTTGTTTTTGCTACCCCCGCGGTTTCACAGGGGCCGCGTTATTTTATTAAAACAGCTAATCCTTTTTGGCAAAAAAGCTTTGGTGTCAGGCATGCTTTTGAAAATGGTTTTACCAGTGATTTATCCGGCATTCAGATAACTTTAGCCAAGATTTTTGGAATAGAAATTGAACCGGTTGAAGAACTCCATGTTTTACCGGAAGAAATTATTGTCGAAATAATTAAAAATCCAAGCGCCAAACCAGGTGCGAAAGGCCCGATCAGACCTATTCCTTTTGATCAAACTCCTTGGGGCGTTGAAGTTATTTACGATGATTCAGTAATAGCTTCTACTTCCGGAGGAAGAGGAGTGAATGTTGCTGTCCTAGACACCGGGGTTTTAAAAACCCACGTTGATTTAAAAAACAGAGTCAGCCAGTGCAAAGATTTTACTAATCTAAAGACGCCAATCAAAGACGGAACATGCGACGATAAAAATGGTCATGGCACTCATGTTTCAGGAATTATTTTGGCTGATGGCGGCGATGACAATCTAGGGATTTACGGTGTGGCTCCAGAAGCAAACCTCTTTGTCTATAAAGTCTGCGGGAATGACGGTTCATGCTGGGCTGATGATATTGCGATTGCTTTAAGAACTGCGGCTGATAATGGTGCCAATGTAATAAATATGAGCTTAGGCTCAGATAATGAAAGTTCTTTTATTAAAAATGCGATTAATTATGTTGTTTCAAGAGATGTTTTGGTTGTTGCCGCTGGCGGAAATGACGGGCCCTACCCGGCAAGCATAGATTATCCGGCTGCAAATCCGAAAGTTTTGGCCGTAGGAGCCGTTAATGAAGAATTGTTAGTTCCGGATTGGAGCTCTCTTGGTATTAATTCTTCAACTTCGCCTTTTGTCGTTGAAGAAAAAGACATGGAATTTGGAGCGCCGGGCGTTAAAATTGAATCAACCTGGAAGAACGGCGGCTATGCGATTTTATCGGGGACTTCCATGGCTTCGCCACATGTTGCCGGACTTGCAGCTAAGTTTTGGCAGGAGATTGCTTTGGAAGGGACAAGAGCCAGCGCAACAAGAGATATTCTTCATCAAGTTTCAAAAGACATTTGGTTAGTCGGCGATGATAACGCTACCGGGTTCGGGTTGCCGCAGATTAATAATCAATAGTTAATAACTGATAACAGAAGAACGAGTGATGCTCGTTTTTTTAAATCTTAAACTCTGATATAATTAACTCGATGCGTATTAATCGGATGATCAGAACTCTTGTTACCTCTGATTTTTTATTGATCTCCGGTTTTGCTGTTTTTGGTCCAATCTTTGCTATTTTTATCACTGAAAAAATTGAAGGCGGCACTTTGGCAATTATCGGTTTTACCTCAGCAATATTTCAAATTGTGAAATCATCTGTCCAGATTCCGATTGCCAATTATCTTGATAAGAACCATGGCGAGAAAGATGATTTTTACTCTTTGATTACTGGTTCTTTTCTAGTCGCTTTGGTTCCATTTCTATATTTTTTCGCCCAAAAGCCAATTCATCTTTATATTATCAATGGAATTTATGGATTAGGCGCGGCTTTTGCCATACCTCCATGGAATGCGATTTTTACCCGTCATATCGATAAGATGCATGAAAGCACCGAGTGGGCAGTGGAGTCGGTTTCCATAGGGATCGGCGCAGCTTCGGCCGCGGCGCTTGGCGGAATCATAGCTGAAAAATTCGGTTTTGAAGCTGTATTTATTATTGCTGGGCTTGTGGCGATGGCCGGTGCCGTGACTTTGATTAAAATCTATTCCGACCTAAGGGTAAAAGTCGGTCGGGGCCAAGTTTTGCCGCAGCCAGATAAGAAGCATTAAGAAATGAATCCTGAAATTGCAAAGATTCTTTATGAAATGGCCATATTGCTGGATATGAAAGAGGTGGCTTTTAAGCCAAGAGCTTATGAGAAGGCGGCAATAATAATTGAAGGCTTAGAAGAAGATATTAAAGACATTTACAAAAAAGGCGGATTGAAGGCTTTAATGGAAATCTCCGGCATCGGACAAGGGATTGCTGAAAAAATTGAAGAGTATATAAAAACTAAGCGGATCAAAGATTTTGAGCGATTAAAAAAACAGATTCCGGTTGATATAAACGGTTTGACTTCAATTGAGGGGCTTGGCCCGAAGAGTATTTTTAAGCTTTATAAAAAACTTGGTATTAAGACTGTTGAGGGGCTTGAGAAGGCGGCCAAAGCCGGGGAATTAAGGGGGCTGGAAGGTTTTGGCGAAAAATCGGAGCAAAAAATTTTAAAAGGCATTGAGTTCGCGAAAAAAGGCCAGGGCCGTTTTATTTTGGGTTTTGTTTCTCCGACGGTCAAGTCAATTTTGGAGCGAATCAGAGGGCTGCCTTATGTTGAGATTACTGAACTGGCCGGCTCAATAAGACGGATGCAGGAGACGGTCGGTGATTTGGATATTTTGGTAATTTCCAAAGAGCCGGAAAAAGTGATGGATTATTTTGTTAAGATGCCAGAAGTGGTTCATATTTATGGTAAAGGACCGACCAAAACCAATATCAGGTTAAAAAATGGGATGGATGCTGATTTAAGAGTTTTGGAGCCGAAATCTTTCGGAGCGGCTCTGCAGTATTTCACCGGCGATAAATATCATAACATTGCACTTCGCGAAGTTGCGATTAAAAAGGGATACAAGCTAAGCGAATACGGTTTGTTTAAAGGCAGGAAAGTAGTCGCCACAAAGACAGAAAAAGAAATCTATGAAAAACTGGGGTTTAAATGGATTCCGCCGGAAATCAGAACTAATTCCGGGGAGTTGGATGCCGCTCGAGAAAGGAAACTGCCGAAACTGATTGAGTACGGGTCTTTAAAAGGCGATCTGCAGGTTCAGACTGACTGGACTGACGGCCAGAACTCGATAAAAGAAATGGCTGAAGCCGCAAAAAAAGCTGGTTTGAAATATATTGTCATTACTGACCATACTAAATCTTTGGCAATGACCGGTGGATTGGATGAAAAGAAAATTTTAAGACAGATGGTCGAGATAGATAAAGTAAATAAAGAAGTAAGTGGTATTAAAATCCTGAAAGGGGCCGAAGTCAATATTTTAAAAGACGGCAAAATGGATATCTCTGACGAGGTTTTAGCTAAGTTGGACGTAGTTGGCGGAGCAGTTCATTCTAACTTTAACTTATCCGAAAAAGAGCAGACCGAGCGGATTATAAAGGCCATGGAAAATCCCAATGTTGATATAATTTTCCATCCGACCGGCCGCGTAATCCAAAAAAGAGAGGCTTATAAAGTTGATATGAATGAGTTGATTAAGGTAGCTAAAAGGACAAAAACCGTTTTAGAAATAGACGCTTTCCCAAATAGACTTGATTTAAAAGACGAATATATCCGCAAAGCTGTTCAAGCCGGTATAAAATTGTCAATTGATTCGGATGCCCATAATATTTTACATTTTCAATATTTAGAGCTGGGTATTGCGCAGGCTCGGCGAGGTTGGACAGAATCAAAAGATATTATCAATACCCGGAGCTGGGAAGAAATGCTTAAGTTATTAAAATGACCTATAGAATTTTATTAGTCGGCGGAGGATCAGGCGGTCATATTTATCCTTTAGTGGCGATTAGCCAGGAGCTTCAGAATTTAGCCAAAGAAAGAGGAGTGAGTTTTGAATTGATGGTATTGGCTGATAATGAAAATTGGAGGAAAGATTTTGAGAGTATAGGTGTAAGATTTAAAAGAATTTTAACCGTAAAATTCAGACCAGTTGAAGGCGGTCGGATAAATTTTTTGGCTTTTTTAAAATTGCCGCTGTTTTTAATCCAGTCACTATGGATGCTTTTTTTGTTTATGCCTGATTTGGTTTTTTCAAAAGGCGGATTTGTGTCTTTAGTTCCGTCTTTTGTCAGCCGGTTGTATTTTATTCCACTTTTTATCCATGAATCTGATGTAGTTCCCGGAAAGGCCAATAAATTTCTTGCTTATTTTGCGAAAAAAGTTTTTATTTCTTTTGAAAAATCAATTTCTTATTTTAAAAATAAAAACATGGTTTTAAGCGGTAATCCCATAAGAGAAACGCTTTTTGGAGGAAATAAGCTGGAAGCTGCTAAGTATTTTAATTTAAGTTCTAATAAGAAAACAATTTTGGTTATGGCTGGAAGCCAAGGGTCAGCTTCAATAAATAAGCTATTAATCGACAGCGTCGTCCAGTTAACTGAAGATTTTCAGATAATCCACCAAACCGGCGGCAGAAGTTTTGATTCAGTGAAAGGAGAAATTGAAAAGATAAAAAGCGACGGGTCCGGGAGCTACAGTAAAGATATAGAAAATAATTACCGGGTTTATGATTTTTTAACTGAAGGAGAACTGGCCAGCGCCTATGCTTTGTGTGATATAATAGTTTCCCGCGCCGGTTCGAGTATTTTTGAAATTTCTTATCTTGGCAAGCCGACGATTGTAATCCCTTACCCGTATTCAGCCGGGGATCATCAAAGAGCTAATGCGATTGAATTTGCAAAGTTCGGGGCAGTCGTTTTGGAAGAAGGGAATCTGAAGCCGAATATTTTAATTGACCAAGTTGAACATTTGTTAAAACCGGAAAACTATTTTTCAATCAGCCAAAAAATCAGGCAATTTTCTAATTTGAATGCCGGAAGAATAATAGCTGACGAGATTTATGCATATGCTTTTAGGAAATAAAGAAATACAAAACTATTTTAAGACTTTGATAGAAAATAATAATTTAAGCCATGCTTATCTTTTTTACGGCCCAGAGGGAGTTGGTAAAAAATCATTCGCCCGGAGTGTTTCTGAAAAATTAACAGGATCTTTAAGCAATCAAGACTTAAAAATAATTGATAAAGAAGGGGATGAAATTTCAATTGTCGACATCCGGGAATTGAAAAATTTCATCCATCTTACTCCTTTCGGGAAATGTAAGACGGTGATCATTAATAACGCCCATAATTTAGGTCGCGATGCTTCGAATGCCTTATTGAAGATTTTGGAGGAGCCGCCCGGAGAATCAGTTTTGTTTTTAATAAGCCATCTTCCAAAAATTTTACTGCCGACAGTTTTATCGCGTTGCCAGATGGTCAGGTTCCAGCCGCTTAAGGGAAAAGAAATCATTGATTATTTAACTGGCGAAAAC
>MHXE01000016.1:0-1324 GCA_001824375.1 Parcubacteria group bacterium RIFCSPHIGHO2_02_FULL_40_12
AGCGAAGCGAGGCGAACCAAAACTCTTTGACTTTTCCTACGTGGTGCAGTATTCTTGAATTAGTCCGAACGCACTTTTCCGAAAAAATCCCCCCGCGAAAATTCGGAAAGGCGGCGGAGCCGCACCGCTCAAAACCGCAAAAGAACCCGGAGAAAAACATCGGTTCGAACCATATTTTAATTTTGGGGGAAGAAAATTTTTTAATCATTAAGTCGAAGAATTATTTATGAATAACTATATGAATCAAAAAGGTTTTGCCAACATAATTTTGGTAGTGGTAGTCGTCGTCATACTTTTAGGAGCAGTTGGATATTTTGTTTTTGTTAAAAAATCTGAGCCGACTACACAAGAATTTACTTCAGAAGGAATACCGAAAGAAGGTTTGTTGAAGGCCCAAATGGTTCCTCTCATTACAGATGTTCAAATGCTTAGCCTCGACCTAAAGAACTATTATAATTTGAGAAAAAACTATCCATCGAGTCTCGAGACCTTCATTAGTGATAATTCATATTCTGAAAGATCAGTTTTTATATCTAAGGAACAAATCAGTAAATATCAATATGCTGTTTCTTCAGATCATCAACATTTTGTTATTTATGCAACTCTGTCGCTTTCTAAAGACAAAATTGGTTCGGTAAACGGCAAGTCGATTGATACCGTTGTGGGTAATGTCCTTGGGGTTGCATGCTCTGACCCGAAGATTTTTTGTTCAACCGATTAAAGAACTAATTTGCCGCCAAAGAAAAACTTGAAATTGTCAGCGGTGCGGCTCCGCCGCCTTTCCTAATTTTCGCGGGGGGACTTCCTCGCCGCCGCAGGCGGCGAAAGCGGTTCGGACTAATTCAAGTATTCTGCGTTATATTAGTGTGTGTTCGAGCCACGCCGGGGACACAACAAGCTTTTAAAAACGCTCTTCTCTGAGCGGTTTTTTTATGCTAAACAAAGATTAATGATTTTGGAAACTCCAATTGAAAATTTGAAATATGTCGGCAAGGTCTACCAGCCAAAGTTTAAAAAACTCGGCATTAAAACAGTTAGAGATTTATTGTGGCATTTTCCTCAGCGCTACCAAGATTGGACCGAAACAGGAAGAATAGAAGATATCAAGCCGAACGAAAAAATTTCTTTAATTGGGGAAGTGGTCAATATTGAAAATCGAAGAATTTTTCCGAGAAGGATGAATATAACTACTGCTTCAATACAAGATGAAACCGGAAAAATAAAAGCAGTTTGGTATAACCAGCCGTTTCTGGTCGGTTCCATCAAGCCCGGAAAATTAATCAGTGTTTCCGGGAAAGTGAAACTGGATAAATACGGCACTTAC
>MHXE01000016.1:1359-22235 GCA_001824375.1 Parcubacteria group bacterium RIFCSPHIGHO2_02_FULL_40_12
GCATACCGCAGGATTAATTCCGGTTTATCCTGAAACTGACGGCCTGACTTCCCGCTATCTTCGTTTTTTGATTAAACCGCTTTTGAAATTTTCGGGTAAAGCCTCTGAATTTTTGCCAAAAGAAATTTTGGAGAGGCAAAAATTGTATGATGTCAGGACTGCTTTGAATGAAATCCATTTTCCTTCTTCTTTGGAAAAAGCAGATCAATCCAGAAAGCGCTTTGCTTTTGACGAATTATTCCTGCTTCAATTAAAGGCTTTAAGCGAGAGAAGGAGAATACAACAGCAAAAATCAGTGCCGATAAAATTTAATCAAGAGATTATAAAAAACTTTATTTCTTCTTTGGTTTTTGAACTGACCGGTGCCCAGAAAATAGCTTTGTGGGAGATACTGAAAGATTTGGAAAAACCATATCCCATGAACCGGCTCTTGAACGGTGATGTCGGTTCCGGCAAGACTATTGTGGCGGCAGCTGCGGCTTTAGAGGTAGCCAAAGCCGGATGTCAAGTGGCAATTATGGCGCCGACTGAAGTTTTGGCTAATCAGCATTTTTATACGTTTTCAAAAGTCTTGAAAAATTTTGACGTTAGAATTGGCCTCTTAACCTCTTCTGCGTTTAAGGAGAATAATGAAGGCGGAAAGATTACAAGAGATGCTTTTTTGGAAAAGATTTTCAGCGGTAAAATAGATATTTTAATCGGAACTCATTCTCTTATTCAAAAAGATGTAAATTTTGCAAAACCTGTTCTGGTAGTAATTGATGAACAGCATCGGTTTGGAGTGGACCAAAGAGCAGCCCTTTTAAGAAGTGAGAGCAATAGTTTTATCCCTCATCTGCTTTCTATGACCGCAACTCCTATCCCCCGGACTTTAGCTTTAACCGTATACGGCGACTTGGATATTTCAATTTTGGACGAGATGCCTAAAGGCCGGACTCCAATCGAAACGAAACTTATTCCGCCGGAAAAAAGACAGGGGGCTTATAAATTTATTCGGGAAGAAGTTAAGAAAGGCAGGCAGATATTTGTTATTTGTCCGAGGATAGAGAGCCCAGATAATAAATTCGAAGTTCTAAATCCGAAATCCGAAACAAAAAAACAACTGACCTTCAAAGAATATTTGAAATACGAAATCAAAGCAGTTAAGGCCGAATATGAAAAATTGTCAAACGATATTTTTAAGGATTTAAGAGTGGCAATGTTGCATGGCAAGATGAAGTCAAAAGAGAAGGAAGAAATAATGGCAAAGTTTAAAAACAATGAATCAGATATTTTAGTTTCAACTTCGGTGATTGAAGTGGGCGTGGATGTCCCTAACGCCACGATTATGATGATTGAAGGGGCGGAAAAATTCGGTTTGGCTCAACTTCATCAGTTTCGGGGCCGGGTTGGCCGGGGCGAGTATAAAAGTTATTGTATCTTATTTACTGAGTCGCCATTGGTTGGTACGACAAAGCGCCTCGAAGCCTTGCTCAAGACTAATAATGGTTTTAAGCTGGCGGAGATGGATTTAAAAATTCGCGGACCGGGTGAGTTTGTTGGGACTAAACAGTCAGGGATTCCGGATTTAGCTATGGCTTCTTTGGCTGATATGAGCTTAATTAAACAGGCCAGAGCTGAGGCGAGATCGATTTTAAAAAATTTAAGCAGATATCCTCTTATTTCAAAAAAGCTGAATGAGTTTAACAGACAGGTGCATTTTGAGTAAACCCTTACGCTTGATTTTTTCTATGTTTGGGAGTTGTCCAAAAGCCCAAATATTTTCCAAACATTAATCTGGTTTGGGCGTCTAAGGCCGGAGTGGCAATCAAGACGATCATTATGAGAGGAGTGAAAAGCCATTGAAAAGTCAGCCAGGCAAATTTACTCTTTTTGTGATTTTTTGAATCCTCAGTTTTAAGAAGCAGGAGGTTGATTGAAAAAAAAGCCGAGAAAATCAAAAAAATTATGGCAACTTGTCCGATCCCGCCGGTAATGCCGGGCAAGTTGAACGCCAAAATACTGCTTTTGAATTCTATTCCGCCGACAAAGCCCGGAAGCCAGCCGAATATGGCAATAATAAAAGAGTTGGTAGCCCAAGACCAAAAGCTTTCAATGTAGTCAAAGCCATAGGCCAGTTTTTTCCCGAAGGAAATTTTCTTATTTTTCAAAAACCCGTAAAGCATATAAGGTATTGTTTCTACACCCCAGCCCCAGCGCTGGTGTTGTCTATAAACATTTGCCGTTGTCTCTTTGAAATTTCTGCCTACATTAGCATCCATATAGACCGGATAATGAAGGGGTATGACTCGGTAAATGCCGTCATATCTTAAAAAGCACTGGAAAAAGATAATATTATCTTCGGTTACTATGTCGGTCATCCAGAAATCAACATCAACCAAAGCCGTAAAAGGCATTGAGTGGCTTGAAAAAGTTTTTAACCGATTCGGCCGCTCCTGATTTAGAAGGGCCCAAAAAGTCGTTGAGAAGGCGGCTAATCGGGAAAGAAAAGGCGCTTCCCAGATATTATTGAAATAAAGCGGCACCGGCTGATAAGAAGCATGAAGCCGATCTTCGGCGGTGAGGAAAACATAAGTAAGACGGTTAAAATAATCCGGCGGAACAACTGTATCAATGTCAAAAGAAGAAACAATAATGTTTTCATAATTGATTTTGAGCTGGTCAATCAGCTTTTTTGCTTTTTCCCCGGCCCAAGCCGTATTTGAGCCTTTGCCGGCGAGTTCGCCTGGGATGTCTTTTGGATGTTCTGTTTCCAGAAATTTAAAAAATTTGTTTCCATATTCTTTTTTAATTTCTTCTGAAATTTTTTGGGCTTCTCCGCCGGCTCTGGCTTCTCTTGCCAAAACTACGATCATTTTTTCTTTGACGGGATAATTGGAATTATACAGAGCTTTGATTGATTGTTTGATTATTTCTTTATCTTCTTTGTAAAACGGCAGGACGACTAAATGATATATTTCTTCCCAATTTAAATTTCCCGATTTTAATTTTTCCTGCCAGTCAATTTTTCTGATTTTTTTCATTATTGAAAAAGCCGCTCCAAGATGAGAATAGAAATAAGTGACTCTTATGATCCAGTAGAGGTCAAAAGCAATTATAAAAATAGCCACCCAGGAAGATCTTATAAAAGAAAATAGGGTCAAAAGTCCGATGGTCAGCCAAGAAAGCAATCCCGGCAAAATTTCAAAAGACCGATAAATCATTCGGTCTTTTTTATCTTTTATCTCATTGGCCTTGCCTATCTTCAGGTAGTTCATTAAATAAATATTTTAAAGAATATATTTTCGGATTCAACTTGGCCGGTTTTTAAACCAATTTCAAAATCAACTACTTTTTGGAAAATATTTTTCAGGTCGTTAAGCGTATATTTTTGGACTGCTTCGTAATTCTTTTTGAAGAAAAATGGGTGCATTTTGGTCTTTTTAAGGATTTGGGCATATTGGCATTTCTTATCAATCAGTTCACGAACTATTAGCATATTTTTAAGCTGAAATGCAATCATCGATAAAAGATAAAGAGCGTCGCCTCCCTGGGTTAAATAATCGTCAAAAAGAGTTAAGGCTTTGCCTTGATTGGAAAAAGCAGCATCTACGATGTTGAAAATATTATGGTTGATTTTAAAATTAACCAGTCTTGCCAGATCTTCTTCGCTGACATCCCTTTTATTTTCTTCTTTGGCAAAAGAGGCTATTTTATCGAGTTCATTCTTCAGCCGCCAAAAATCAGGGCCGGTTTCTTTAACTAGTTTGACTAAAATTTCTTTTTTGATTGGCAGTTTATTTTCAATGATATAGGATGAAGCAAATTTATTCATTGCTTGGATCGTCGGTGCCTTGAATTCTTTTATTTGGGCTGTTTTTGTGAGTAGGGCAAATAGTTTTAGAGTTTTGAATTTTTCTTGTTCTCCGGTCTGGTAAAGAAGCAGAACTAAATCTTTTTGTTTTTCCAAGTCATTTTCCTTGAGTATTTTTTCCAAGAAGTCGCTTTTGGCAAATGGATTTTTAACAACTACGAATTTTACCTGTTTGAAAAACGAATTTTCTTTAATTGCATTTCTGATTTCGTCTTGATTATCTGTTTCCAGATCGAATTTATGCATATTAAAACTATCCGGATATTTTTTCTGGTATCTATCAATCAGCTGGTTAACGTATTGGATTAAGTTGTATGAATTTTGGCCGTAGAGGAAGATGATCATTTGAATGCGAAAAGTCTCTCGGGTGGCCGACACGAGAACATCCATCTCGCTCATTCTCGGGCATTCCAGCGATGCCCTCCGAGGTCATCGGCCGTTTTGCCTCGCTTCGCTCGGACCGAGCCAAAACGGCCTCCGAATCCGCTCGCTGGACATTCTCGTGTCGGCTTACTTACATCCTACGGGCTTTTCGCTTTTTATACTAAACCAGAGGCCCAAAATTTACATTTGACAAAGTAGCGAGCCATTTCCAAGAAGAGGCTCATGAGAAGAAATCAGTAATGCCCTCGCTAAATTTTTTGATGCACCGGGCAGAAATGGGCGGAGCGGCTGGCGACTTTGAGGCGCTGGATTATTCCGCCGTCTTTCTTTTTGCATTTTTTCCCGGTCTGCTGGTAAGCGTTTTGGATTTCTTGATAATGCCCTTTTCCCCCGCTTGGCAAACGGTAGTCATCCATACTGTCGCCTTGGTATTTAATAGCCTTATTCAAAACTTTTATCATCGAATTAAAGATTTTCTTCAAGTCATTTTCTTTTAACTTTTCAACTCTCGCAAGCGGATGATAACCGGCATCCCATAAAATTTCATCAGAGTAAATATTTCCGATGCCGGCGATAAAATATGGGTCCATCAGCACCGGCTTTAGTCGCCCTTTTTTCTTTGTAAAAAGGTTTTTGAATTGTCCGAAACTTATTTCTAGGGGTTCCGGACCCAGTTTTTTCAATTCTTTTAAGTTCTCAATTTCTTCATCGCCAACTAGCATCATCTTTCCGAACCTTCTTAGGTCTGATAAAGCCACTTGATAATCATTATTTAAAAAGAAGATTATTCTTAGATATTTATTTTTGAGGTCATTTTTTAGGGGTCCTGAAATTATGCTTTTCCATCCGGCTTTTTCTTTTTTCCATTTTCCATAAAGCAAGTGGCCGGAGATTTTCTGATGGATAAAAATACTTCGAGGCCCTTCCAAATCTATAACTACAAATTTAGCTCTTCGCCTCACATCGACTATTTTTTTGTTCTCTACTTCTTTCAAAAACTTTTTAAGTCCGCCGCTTTGCCTGAATGGTTTATCTTTGTCAGCCCAAACATCGATTATTTTCAAACCGATGATTCTCTTTTTTAGTTCTCTGGCAATTGTTTCAACTTCTGGTAGTTCCGGCATATAAATGATTTTAGTTAAACAGCCCTTTCTACTGCAATCTGTAAATTTAGACTACAGCTTGTGAAAATTTATCGTAGTATACTTATACAACTTTAAATTTTCACTTCGCCTCGCTCTAAATTTTCAGATTTCGTGACGAAAAGCTATTTAACTAAAATCATATCGCGCCAATTATCTCCAATTTTAGCTTCTGCAACCAAGGGTGCATCCAATTCATATACATCTTCCATTATTTCCTTCAATTTTTTTGCCAGTTTTTCGGCCAGTTCTTCCCTGACTTCTAGAACTAGTTCATCATGGACTTGAAGTAAAATTTCAGCCTCCTTTTCTTTTAAGTTTCCGTGAATATATTTATGAGTTTCAATCATTGCTATTTTCATAAGATCGGCGGCCATTCCTTGCACCGGGAAATTAATGGCCATTCGTTCGGCTTGGCGGACCATTTCCGGGATAGACGAATATATTTCGCTTAACTGCCTTTGCCGGCCAAGCGAAGTTTTCACCACGCCCCTGTCAAGGGCTTCGTCTCGCATTTTTTCCATATACTTAGCGATTTTTGGAAATTCCTCAAAATACCTTTCTATAAATTTTTTAGCTTCAGCTTGTTTGATTTTAGCTGAGCGGGCAAAACCAAGCGGTCCCATTCCATAGATTATGCCGAAATTCAGGGCTTTGGCTTCTCTCCTCATCCTTGGCGTTACATTTTCCGGAGAGATACCAAAAACTTCGGCCGCGGTTTTCAAATGGATGTCTTCTCCTTTTTTAAAAGCATTTATCATTTTTTCATCCCCGGCTATATGGGCTACGATTCTTAATTCAAGCTGAGAATAATCGAGCGACAAAAGCTTGTATCCATTTTCGGCGATAAAAACTTTCCTGAATTCCCGGCCAAGCTCGGTTTTTATAGGGATATTTTGTAAATTCGGATTTTGAGAAGCTAATCGGCCGGTAACCGTACCGGTTTGGATAAATGTGGTGTGAATTCTTCCGTCTTCCCCTACAAGTTTCGGGAACGGTTCAATATAGGTGGTTTTAAGTTTTTGAAGTTCGCGGTATTCTAAAATTAAAGGGATAATTGGATGAGTCTCGCGAAGCTTTTCCAGTTCTCCGGCCCGGGTTGAGAGTTTCCCTTTGGGCGTCTTCCTGACTTTTCCGCTAAGCTTCAGCCGGCTGAATAAGACCTCGCTCAACTGTTGGGTGGAACTGATGTTAAATTTGATTTTAGCCAGTTTGTAAATTTTATCTTCAAGTTTTTCAATTTCTTTTTTAGCAAAAGTATCCAGTTTTTTTATGGCTTTTTGGTTAATTTTGATGCCGTTTTGCTCCATCTCGGCTAAAACCGGAATCAACGGCGCTTCAATTTCTTCAAAAACTTTAATCAAATCAGCGTCTTTGAGTTTATTCGTTAGAACTTCGAAGAGCTTGGCAACATCTGATTCATTATTTTTTTCTGGAATCATTTTGCCGAATTCATTGAAGTAGATTTCTTCCAGGGTTGGTTCTTTCATTTCTGAATTCAAAAGCCAGGCGGCAATCTGGATTTTTTTGGCCATTTTTTTATCTGCCGCCGTAATTACAATTGATTTCTCCGGTTCAGTCCCTTCTCTTAAAGGGAGAGTAAGGATTTGTCTTGAATCCGGGATTCTGGAGATTAAGCTGGTAAAATTGAGTTCCCTGAAGATATTTTCTACATTTCCGCGGTTAAAATTATTTTTCCAATCAGCCTTTTTGAGATCGATTTTTATTTTTAGATCTTTCACCATTATGGATAATTCTTTTGAAAGCATTGCCTGTTCTTCATTCTCAATAAGTTTTTTTGCCAAAGATTCTTTAATTTTTCCCGATTTGGCTTGTTTGTATAAGTTTTCAATTGAACCGTGTTCTTTTAAAAGTTCGGAAGCGGTTTTATCGCCGATGCCCGGGACGCCCGGAATATTGTCGGACGAATCGCCTTTCAAGCCCCTATAGTCAGTAAGCTGATTCGGTTCAAGGCCGTATCTGCTTCTAACCATATCTTCATCATAAATTATAGTGTCGCTTAACCCGCGTTTCATTGTGTAAACCAGGATTTTTTTACCGTCTACTAATTGGAGAGTATCTAAATCGCCGGTAACAATAATGATTTTTAAATCTTTTTCTTTTCTGAATTTTTCAGTTAACGAACCAATAATGTCATCAGCTTCATATCCTTTCATTTCGTAAGAGGGGATACCAAAAGATTCCAGAACTTTTTTGGTGTAGGGGATTTGGCTATAGAGTTCACTCGGTGCTTTGGCCCGGTGAATTTTGTATTTCTTAAAAACTTCGTGCCGGAAAGTCGGGCCGGCTAAGTCATAGGCCGCGATAACATAATCCGGTTCAAGGTCTTTGAGCATTTTAAGCAAAGTCGAAGAAAAACCGTAAACGGCATTGGTAATGATCCCAGCCGGACTTTTAAGCGGCGGCAAAGCGTGAAAAGCCCGGTGGATCAGGGCATTGGAGTCGATGAGAATAAGTTTTTTCATTGCTCTATTGTTATTTTCCTTCTATTTTTTTCAAGATGTTCAAACCGAATCCAGATAGCAGTTTTGGGAATGATTTTTTTCACTCTATCGGCCCATTCAATCAGAACAATATTTTTCGGATTATTAAAGATTTCTTTGATACCCAGTTTTAATAAATCTTTTTCGGATTTGAGACGATAAGCGTCAATATGATATAAATCGCCGGACTTTAGATGATGTTTATGAATAAGGACAAATGTCGGGCTTAAAACTTTTTCTATAACTTTTAAAGCCTTTAAGAATCCTTTTATAAAAGTGGTTTTGCCTCCGCCTAATTCTCCTTCTAAAGCCAAAACTAAAGCTTTGTTATTTTTTTTATTGATCAGTTTTTTAGCCAACTGGGCCGCAAATTTTTCCGTTTCTTTAGGGCTTTCAGTAATTATTGACTGCATTTTTAAAATGTTTAATGTTAGCTTTTTTATTTTCTGAATCGAAAACTACGGAAATTATATCAATTTGCCAGGGTGAGTCTTTTAATTTTTTATTATCCAAAAAAGCAGTGGCCAAACCGATAAGCTTATTCTTCTTTTTATAATCAACTCTCATTTCCGGTTCAAAACCTTCATAAAATTTATTGAGGGCTTTGACTTCAAAAAAAGTAATTATGTCTTCTTTTTGGGCGACAATATCCAACTCACCAAAATTAAACTTATAATTTGCCGCTAAAATTTTGTACCCCTTTTTTATAAGATAAGAACGGGCCACTCCTTCGGCAAAAAAACCGAGTTTTTTTGTATCTATTTTATTTCCTTGGATTGTTTTTTCCTCCATTCTTCAATTTTTTTATGATTTCCGGAAACCAAAACTTTCGGCACCGTCCATTTGATCCCTTTTTTGGGAGAAAAAACTTCGGGGCGGGTGTATTGTGGGAAATCCAATTTTTCTATTGATGTTTTTTTGCCGACCACGCCCGGAACTAATCTTGCCACCGCTTCAATTATGGCCATTGTCGGAATCTCGCCGCCAAGAGTAATAAAGTCGCCGACCGAGATCGTTTCATCAGCCAATTTTTTTACTCTTTCATCAATTCCTTCGTATCGCCCGGAAACAATGACAAGCTGTTTTAAATTTTTAGCCCAATTTTGTGCAGTTTTCTGGGTGAACTTTTTTCCTCTTGGTGACAAAAATATTATTTTTGATTTTTGATTTTTGATTTTTTTAACTGCTTTATATATCGGTTCAATTTTTAGCACCATCCCCGGTCCGCCGCCATAAGGCGAATCATCAACGATTTGATGTTTTCCGGTAGCCCAATTTCTTAAATTATGAATCTTTACTTGGATTATCTTTTTCTCTTGGGCCTTATATAAAAGCGACTCTTTGAGGAAAGAGTCAAAAATTTCCGGGAAAATTGTAATTACGTCAAACTTTATGATTTTAGTTCTTCAACTACTGACTCCATGCTTTCTCTAGGCGGCCTTAAAGATCCTTCTGGTTCAGCAATTTTGAAATTTACATAGGCATGGTTTTTTAAGCCGATAATTCTTGCCAAAGTTCTGATCGCTCTGGCAGTTGAACCTTTTTTCCCGATAACCAACCCCATGTCTTCAGGGTTAACCTTTAAAGTTAAAAGGACCCCCATCTCGTCAATTTTTCTTTCCACGACTACCTCTTCAGGATGACTGACTAATGACTTGATGACATATTCTATGAATTCTTGGTCAATGTGTTTTTCTTCCATACAGAAATATTATCAATTCTTTCGATGGAAATCAATATTAGTTTCGCTTTCTGGCGAAACCCGGGGCATTTTTACGGTTCGCCGGTACGCTCGTCTAAAATGCCCGTGAAAGTGTCAATTCAAGACACTTTCACCCATCTCTTTTTGGTTAAAGCGTCTTCAGCGGCTTTTTGCTGGGCTTCTTGTTTTGAAGGCCCAAATCCAATTCCGACTAGGTCTTCATCCAAGTAAACTCCGACTTTGAAAGTCTTTGAATGGTCAGGCCCCCGCTGGTCTAAAACTTTGTAAGTTGGGGTGGCGTTCATTTTTTCCTGGGCTTCTTCTTGAAAAAGAGATTTTGCGTCTTTATAAAGTTTTTGCTCAATGATTCTTGGGAATTCAGGCAAGATCAGTCGTTCTACTAATTTTTTTGTTTCTTCATAGCCGTTATCCAGATAAACTGCCCCGATTAACGCTTCAAAGGCATTAGCCAAGATATATTGCCTGGCTCGGCCGACATCTTTTTTTTCTCCGTAAGAAAGAAGAACATATTCATTCAGCTCAATTTTTTTTGAAATTTCAGAAAGCATTGATGAATTGACCAGCGCCGCCCTCCAAGAAGTCAGAATACCTTCCGGATCATTATATTTTTTGAAAAGATATTCGGTAACAACTAATTCTAAAACCGCATCGCCTAAAAATTCAAGACGTTCATTGTGGTTTATATGCCAGCTAGGCTCTTCGTTAAGATAGGAGCGATGAGTTAAGGCCTCCAGCAATAAATCGCGGTTATGAAAATGCACGCCTAATTTATGTTCAAGCTCCTGAATTTTAGCTGTTTCCATTTTTCTGTTTTTCCATTTCCCTATAAACAGTTCCCAGAACGCCGTTTATGAATTTGCCCGAGCTTTCTCCGCCAAAATTTTTTGCCAGTTCAATGGCTTCGTTGATAGCCACTTTTGGCGGAACTTCTTCCTTATTTTCAAATAGGAGTTCATAAAGGCCGAGGCGCAGGACATTGCGGTCAATCATATCTATTTGGTCAAGCGGCCACATCGGCGCCGCTTTTTCAATTATATTATCCAATTCCTTGCGATGATCTACGACGCCGTTTATCAGTTTATTTACGAATTCTTTTTCTTTGAGGCCCGGGCCGAATTCTTCAAGATTGCGCTTTATAATTTGTGGCAGAAGATTATTATCGCAGTTTTTAAAATCCCATTCGTAAAGGGATTGGATTGCGATTGAACGGGCAAGGTGTCGTGAAGCCATGATTATAATTGGTAGCGAAGAGTAAAATGGAAATTTATTTACATTTTGTCTGAGCGAACCAATTTCAAGCATTCTTATGCTTATTTGTAATATCCGCAACTTTTACACATCTTATGAGACATTTTAGGATTGCCGCATTTCGGGCAAGGTAAAAGGCTCATTTTCTTTATTTTTAAATGATGTCTTCTTTGGCCTTGGGCGCTCTTAGTTGTGTGTTTTCGGGGAACTGTCATGTGGATAATTAATTTGACTTTTCGTTTGTTTCTCCTACAATATATGTAGTCCTCGCAAGAGGATTTTTATGTTTAGAAACCCCCAGGCAGTTGCATTTTTATTAGGATTTTTCAGAAGGACTTTTGGCAAATATAAGCTTTATGCCGAGAATGACCGATTAGTTTTAACGGTTTTAATAATATCGGCCGTTCTTTTATTTTCTTTTAAAACTTCTTCTGGCCAAGGTCAAAGAAATTTCTTGGGCCAGGCTCTTGAAAGTTATATTGAAGAAACCGCAGCCTTTATTGATTTGGGAGCCCAGCCAGAGGAAAATGAATTTTTTTTAAACCAGGTTCCTTTAGCTCAGGGAAACAGCACTAATTCTTCCCAGAATGTTTTTCAAGATTCATTCCTCCCTTATCAAACAATTGTTTCTGTTTTTGATAACGGCCAGAGAAATCAGGTTATCGAGTATACGGTTCAGCCGGGCGACAACTTAAGCCAGGTAGCCAATGATTTCGGAGTCAGCGTCAATTCTTTGATTTGGGCTAACAATTTAAAAGATAGCGATTATTTGAATTTTGGTCAAGAACTGAAGATCCCTCCGGTTTCCGGAGTCATCCATATTGTTAAAAGCGGGGACAGCATCCAGTTGATCGCTAAAAAATATTCAGCCTCTGAAGAAAAAATTATAGAGTTTAACGGATTGCCAAGAGACGGTTCTTTAAAGCTTAGTCAGGAAATTATCGTGCCTGACGGAAAAATACAGATTGCCGGGCAGTATGTCGCCTATAGCTCCAATGTTCGTTTTGCCCGTTTGCCAGAATTAGCCGGTTTTTTCTTTTTACCGACGCAGGGATATAACTGGGGCCGGATTCACGGCCGGAACGGAATTGACGTAGCTAATCTTTGCGGTACGCTGATTTATGCTGCAGCCAATGGTTCGATAATTGCGGCCCTAAGTAGCGGTTGGAACGGCGGGGCGGGTAAGTATATAAAAATTTCCCACGGGAATGAAATTTATACCTTGTATGCTCATTTATCAAGGCTTTTGATTTCGGGCGGCGAGTCTGTTGCCAGAGGTCAGCTTATAGGCTTAATGGGTTCAACCGGTCTTTCTACCGGCTGTCATCTGCATTTTGAAGTTCATGGGGCGCGTAATCCTTTTGCGAGAATTTAGATACTTAACGCTCCGTCGTTTTTATAATTTACCGCTTCCTTCAGATTTTCCAAACTTATTTTTTCTTTTCCGTCCAAATCAGCAATTGTTCGAGCCAGTTTCAGAATCTTAAAGTAAGCCCGATGACTTAGTTTTTTAAAAGAAACATAATTATCCAGAAATTCCTGGGTCGGTTCGTCAATTTTACAGAATTCCCGAACTTGTTTATTGCTCATTTCTGAATTGGCAAAAAGGCCAAGGCCTTTAAATCTTTTAATTTGTTTTTCTCGGGCAGCTTCAACTTCGGTTCTTACTTTTCTCGATTCTTGATAATTCGGTTCGTCTTTTAATTTTCTTGGGTTTTCTTGAGGAATATCGATTTTAATGTCAAATCTGTCTAAAATCGGGCCAGAGATCTTTTTTTGGTATCTTAAAATTGTCCCCGGAGAACAAATACATTCTTTTTGAGAATTTTGATAATTTCCACATGGGCACGGGTTCATTGAAGCTATTAATAAAAATTTTGCCGGATAAACGGTTGAGTGATTAGCCCGGGACACGGTTATTTTTCCTTCTTCCAATGGTTGTCTTAAGGATTCAATGACATCGCGGTTAAATTCCGGGAATTCATCCAGAAACAAAACTCCCCGGTGAGCCAGACTTATTTCTCCTGGTTTTGGGTTAGTTCCGCCCCCGACCAAAGCTGCGGTTGAAGCAGTGTGATGAGGATTCCTGAATTTTCTCTGGTTGATCAGATAGCCGTTTCCGTTTTCAGAGGATTTTAAAAAATTGGCAACGCTGTAAATTTTAGTTATTTCAAGAGCTTCTTCCACGGTAAGTTTTGGCATGATTGAAGGCAGGGCCTTGGCGAGCATTGTTTTTCCTCCGCCAGGCGGACCGGTTAATAAGACATTATGAGCGCCGGCCGCGGCAATGGTCAGGGCTCTTTTAGCGGTTTCCTGGCCTTTGACTTCGGAAATGTCCAAGTCATAATCTTCTTTTTTCAGCAATTCAGAAAAGTCAGTAGTTTTTTCTGGTTCAATAAAAATTTTGCCATTTAAGTAATTTACCAGCTCTACAATATTATTTATCCCGATAACTTTCAGATTTTTTATAACTGCTGCTTCTTTTGAGTTTTGTTTCGGCAAAATCAGTTCCTTGAATCCTGAATTTTCGGCCATCATGGCAATTGACAGGGCGCCGTTGATGCTTCTTATGGAGCCGTCCAGAGCCAACTCGCCCGCAAAAACTTTATCTTTGTGGTTAAATTCGGCTTGCTTTGTATTTAAGATGTAGCAAACCGCGATCGGTAGATCATAAATCGGCCCCTGCTTTTTTATATCGGCCGGAGCAAGATTGACTACTACTCTTAAATTTTCTTTTTTTGGGTTCAAGAGGCCGGAATTTTTTATGGCTGAATTAATCCGGTCTTTTGATTCTTCGACAGCTTTATCCGGCAGACCGACAATATTGAAAGAGGGTAGGCCTCGGGAAGTATCGACTTCGACTTCAATCGGTATGGCATCAAGCCCAATGATTGCTGCCGAAAAAACTTTAGAAGTAGGCATAAAATTTATTAGGAAAAGCCACCTTAGTTAGATTTTTTTAGCGCAAGAGGAGCAGAGAGCCGCAGTCGGCATTGCTTTTAATCTTGGTTTTTCAATTTCAGATGAGCAGTTTTGGCAGATTCCATAACCATCTTTTTCTATTTTTTTAAGAGTTTCAATTATTTCATTAAGCCTTTTTTCAAGGCTTGCCTCAAGAGCTTTATTTTTTTCAAATTCAGTGACTTCTTGGGCATTTTCATCTTTGCCCTGGCCATATTGAGGGAAACGAACATTAAAATTACCCTCAATTTTTGGGTTTTTCTGGCCAATCTCACTCAGCTCTTTTTCAATTCTGCTTTTTTCTTCAGCCAAGATTTTTTTGAATTGTTCAAGCTGTTCAGGTGTCATATAGCAAAAAATTGCGGCTTGGAGCCTTCATTAAATTATGTTCTTTTGGCAATTCTAAGTCAAGAGAAATACTATTGATTCCGTAGGAGATCTATTGCTGAATAAATGCTTTCTCTTGAGTTTGTCAGGATTAAGTAATTTGAATTAAATTCTGATAAATTAATGATCGTATAATCAATACTGTTATCGGCGTAAGAAAAGTTTCTATATCGAATGTCCACTCCGTTGTATGTGTTATCCAAGAATGTTTGAGCAGATGCTTTTTGAGGGTCTAATACAAATAAGTTTTTTAGTTCGTCGGTCATTGTTATTTCCCAAGTGTTTAGCGCGCTTCTTGTGGAGCTTGAACTGATGGATTTGGCGATTAAACTAATTTTTGCTTTAGGCGTTGGTGAAAAATTTAAAAGTCCTTTGTCGTTAAACATTTCTTTTTGGCCGTATAACAAAAGAGCTGCGTCGCTGGGATCTAGACTATCTAAAAGACCGGGGATAGAAACATTAAGTTTCGCAATAAAATCAGAGAGAGTGTATTTATCCCCATTTTCATCGAATACCTCTAAAATTAAGAATTTATCCTTGATCGGAGTCAATGATTTTATCTTATTATTTAAAGCGGTTGAAAAATTTTCAGCAGAAGAGATGGTGATTTGGCTGGAAGAAGGGATGATTTCAGAAAGCGTTTTTGAGGTTAGAGTTGGTGTGGCAGTCGGAGTGAATGTCGGGATTACAGCTATTTTTTCTTCTCTTATCATAAAATACCAGATACCGGCAAAAACTACGCTTATTCCTAAAATAAGAATTATAATTTTTAAAATAGGAGAAGATTTTTTTGGTCTTGATATATCGGTAAAAGGGGCTGCGGGTTTTTGCATTTCCAATGATCTTGTTCTGTTTCCTTGACCAAGCCTTGTTTCAGAAGGAGTCAGGGGCGCTTTAAGAGGCGGAGGAGTCATGGGTTTGGGGCTAATCGGCGGCGGCTTGATTTCAAACGATTTTGATTCGGGCTTCATTCCTTTTTTGGCTGATTCAAGATCCTCGCCCATTGTCCGGATGAGAGATTTGAATTTGTCTTGTCCGGTTGAAAGAGAAGATGGCGCAGGAATAATGGTTTTAATATCGGCGGGGGCTTTGAGCGGAGGAGGGGATGGTTGCGTAGCCGGTGGAGCTGAAAATTTGGAAGAAGGAGGCGTCGGTTGCAAAGGAGAGGAGAAAGGAGATGGAGGTTTTGGAGTTGATGGGAGAGCAGGTGATGGTTTGAACGGCATCAAAGGAGAAGGCTTGGGATCCGAAATTTTTGGCAAGTCTTTAAGCAAGTCCTCAATATCTTTTGGCGCTTCCAAAGAAGGTTTTTGAATAGGTTTTTGTTCGTCTGCCATAATTAAGGGATACTAGGAAACAGCCTTTTCTACTGCAATCTGTAAATTTAGGCTACGGCTTGTAAAAATTTATCGTAGTATATTTATACAACTCTAAATTTCCAGATTTCGTAACGAAAAGCTGTTCCCCTGTATTCCTATTATACTTTTTATTGAAAGAATTGATAAATGCCAAACTGTGAATATCTTAGAATTTCATCGTCAAGCTCACCCGGCCCTGGTCGTCTATTTTTTTCACTTTTACTTTCACCATATCGCCAACTTTCATAATATCGGAGATCTTATCAATGCGTTTGTCGGAGATTTCGGAAATATGAACCAAGCCGTCTTGTTTTGGAAAAAGCTCCACAAAGGCTCCGAAATCCATTATTTTCACAACAACTCCTTCAAAGATTTCGCCAGCCTTTACTTCCCGAGTCAAGTTATTTATCCATTCCAGGGCTTTTTTGGCTCCTTCCTCTTTTTCAGAAGTCACGAATACCAAACCAGAATCTTCAATGTCTATATTAACTCCTGTTTGGGCCACAATTTCATTGATAATTTTTCCACCCGGCCCGATAACATTTCTGATTTTTTCAGGATTGATCTGAATTTTGTAGACTCTCGGAGCAAAAGGCGATAATTCGGCTCGAGGTGAGGTAATTACTTTTTTCATTTCTTCAAGAATTTTCAGCCGAGTTTTTTTTGCCTGTTCAAGAGCCTCCTCTATTATTTCTTTGGTCAGTCCTTCTGTTTTGACATCAAGCTGGATGCCGGTGATTCCATTTTTAGTGCCGGCCACTTTAAAATCCATATCGCCGTGGTGATCTTCTTCGCCCTGAATATCGGTTAAAAGCTTGAATTTTTTTCCATCTGGAGAAAGAGCCAAACCGATTGAGATTCCGGCAACCAGTTCTTTAATCGGCACGCCCCCATCCATTAAAGCCAAAGTCGAAGCGCAGACCGAAGCCATTGAAGTCGAGCCGTTCGACGACAAGGTTTCCGAAACCAGTCTGATTGTATAAGGGAAATTTTCTTTTGTGGGGATTACCGGCTCCAGGGATTTTTCAGCTAAAGCTCCATGGCCGATTTCACGGCGCCCCGGAAAGCCGATCCGGCCGGTTTCTCCGGAGCTGTAAGGCGGGAAATTGTAGTGATGCATGAAGTATTTTTTCTTTTCGGTTTCCATTTCTTCAATCCATTGTTCTTTGCCCGGACTGCCTAAAGTCAAAATATTCAAGACTTGAGTTTCGCCTCTTTGGAAAATTCCCGAACCGTGGGTTCGCGGTAAAACTCCGACTTCAATAGACAAAGGCCTTAACTGATCAAGTTTCCTTCCGTCAGACCTTTTTTCTTTTTCCAGAATATTTTTACGAACTATTTCATCAAGTTCGCGGCCGAAAATATTTTCAGTTTCCGATAAAATTTTATCTAAATGGGGATGGCCAGAATGATTCTCTTTCAGAAAATTAGCCAAAGATTCTTTTAAGATAATCAGTTTGTCTCTGGCTTCAGCTTTTCCATCGCTTTCATAAAGAATAGACTCCAGCTTATTTCCTAAAAAGTTTTTTATTTCTTCGAGTATTTTTGGATCTGGTTCGAAAATTTCAATATTTCTTTTTTTGGGCTTCAGCTCTTTTGCTATGCTATTTTGGAATTCTATTATTTTTCGGTATTCTTTGTGGCCGAATTCTATTGCTTTAAGGACCTTGTCTTCTGGTATTTGTTCACCCTGGAATTCAAGCATATTCACTTTTTCATCAATTCCAGCAACTACCAGATCAAAAGAAGATTTTTTTCTTTCTTCGTAATTCGGATTTAAAACCAGCTTGCCGTCAATTTCTCCAATTCTGACTCCGGCCACTGGGCCGTTAAAGGGGATATCAGAAATCATTAAGGCCAGAGAAGCGCCGATAAGGGCCGGAATGTCAGGATCATTTTCATTATCAAAAGAAAGAATCGTGGCTACGATTTGGATGTCGTTCCTGATTCTTTGGTCAAAGCGCGGCCGCAAAGTCCGGTCTATTACCCGGGCATGCAGGATTGCTTCTTCACCCGGCCGAGTTTCCCGTTTTATCCATCTTGAACCTTTTATTTTTCCGGCGGCATAGTACCTTTCTTCATAGTCGACAGTTAGGGGCATATAATTGACGTTTCGCGGAAAGTCGCTCATCACTGCGGTGACCAAAACCGAAGTATCGCCGTATTTAATGAAAATAGCGCCGTCTGCTTGGCCGGCTAATTTTCCTATCTCGATTTCCAGTTCCCTGCCTCCGTATTCAGTTGAAAATTTTTTAATTTCCGCCATTGCTTGCCATTATTTTCTTAAAAGAAACCTTTCAACGCTTTCTTCCAGGTCATAAAATTTATCCGCTGCTTGAATCAGTTTGGCTGAAGTGCTTCTTCTGAAAGCGATTACTTCAACTGTAACGCCCTGATGCTTCAAGTATTCAAGCAAGGGGACAAAATCGCCATCTCCCGTGACTAGAACCATTATTTCGGTTTTTTGGATCATACTGATGGCATCAATTGCTATTCCGACATCCCAGTCGCCTTTTTTCATTCCGCCAGGAAAAATCTGCAGATCTTTCATTTTCAGGTAATAGCCCGAGCGCTCCAAGGCTTCAAAAAAACCCTGTTCTTCGGGAATGTCGC
Source organism: Parcubacteria group bacterium RIFCSPHIGHO2_02_FULL_40_12 (assembly GCA_001824375.1). GTDB lineage: Bacteria > Patescibacteriota > Minisyncoccia > 2-02-FULL-40-12 > 2-02-FULL-40-12 > 2-02-FULL-40-12. The sequence continues at coordinate 19,533 of MHXE01000016.1, forward strand.
TTTTGACCACATAGGCATTGGCTTTTACCAGATTTCTTCCGTCAACCGCAAATTTCAGCAGTTCCTTAAAGTTCACCCTGGCCTTATACAGGTTTCTGGCCGAGTGGTACATATTCTGGGCATCGACAAAAACAGAGACGGTCTGGGTTTTTTTCGAAGCTGCGAAAAGTTTCGGCAACGCAGAAGTAAGTGAAGCGAATTTATAAGGCATTAAAAATTTAGAGTCTACCTTTTCAATCCTAACTCTTTGATTATTGAAATGTATTTTTTAGGGTCATCTTTTTTAAGATAATCCAGCAGTCTTTTTCTTTTTGATACGATTTTTAAAAGGCCTCGCCTCGAAGAATGGTCTTTTGGGTGGTCTTTTAGATGCTTTATCAGCCGTTTTATCTCTTCGGTAAATAAAGCAACCTGGATTTCAGATGATCCAGTGTCTTTTTCGTGAAGAGAATGCTTTTGAAAAATTTTTATCTTTTCTTTTGAAGCTAAAGCCATTTTTAAAATTCTATCACAAAATCTTTATTTGTTCAAATTCTTCCCGGTCCATATCAAAATTAAAAGCCTTGGGAAACAAGGCTTTTAATTTTGATATGCCGGGAGGGAGAGTCGAACTCCCACGCTCTTGCGAGCAGCAGAGCTTAAATCTGCAGTGTCTGCCAATTTCACCATCCCGGCTCTATAAAATTTTAATTACTAAAGGCCACGGTGGGAATTGCACCCACGTATGGCGGTTTTGCAGACCGCAGCGTTAGCTACTTCGCCACGTGGCCAATCTAAATGCTTTTTCTTATTTTTTCTTCTTCGTAAATTTCAAGAGTGTCTTTTTCTTGGATTTGAGCCGGGCCTTCAAATCTTATCCCGCATTCAAGTCCTTCTTTCACTTCTTCTACGTCGGTTTTCAAGTGCTGCAGTTGGGTAAGCCGGCCCGACGCAATTTTAACATTATTTCTTAAAACGTCAATTAAAGCCCCGCGTTTTGCGTAGCCTGAAGTAATTTTCCCGCCGACGATTTGGTGATTTGTTCCTTTTTTGAAAAGCTTGAGCACCCTTATTTTCCCCAGATCATTCCTTTGAATTTCCGGATCAAGCAAATCAGACATGTCTTTTCTTAATTCTTCAACCAGTTCGTAGATTACTTTAAATGTTTTTATCGTAACTTTTTCTTTTTCAGCCAGTCTTTTGGCAGAATTTTCAGTTTCTACATAAAAACCGTAGATCATTCCTTTTTTCGGGGCGACTGACTTTATGTCATTATTCTTAATATTTCCTACTCCATAATCCAAAACATTATAGTCAACCAATTCGCTTTTAATGTTTTTTATCACTTCGCTGATTGCTTCAAGAGAGCTTTGAGTGTCGGCCTTAAAGGCAATGCTTAAGGTTTTTTTGTTTTCTTTTTGCGGCCCCATTTCTTTGATGAAAATTGGAATTTCGGTTTTTAACGACTGGCTGGCCAGCAATTCTATTTCATCTTTTGTTTCGGCTGAGCTGAATTTGTCTCCCACATCAGGGCTTGCGCCCCAGCCCAGAGTTAAAACCGGCTCTGAAGGTAATGCTTCTTTTATATTTTTGCCGGAAAAATCCTCCATTGATTTAAGTTTGGCAGAAGTATTTCCGCTGACTATATATTGCCCGATTTTCAAGGTTCCGTCTTGAATCAGCAAAGTGGCAGTATTGCCTCTTTTTGGATCCAGGTGCGATTCAATTACAATTCCTTTTGCGTTTTGGCTTGGACTGGATTTTAAGTTTTCCATTTCAGCGGTAAGAAGGATTAATTCCAAAAGTTCATCAATGTTTGTTCCTACTCTGGCTGAAATCTCAACTACTGGAACTTGGCCGCCCCAGCCCTCTAAAAAAACGCCTGCTTCGGTCAGTTGTTGTTTCGCCATTGTCGGGTTGGCTTGGGGTTTGTCGATCTTATTCAAAGCAACAATGAATGGAATCTTGGCGTCCTGAATATGCTTGATTGCTTCTTTGGTTTGGGGTTTGATTCCTTCTTCGGCGGCAACAATCAATATGGCGATGTCTGCAACTTTGGCGCCTCGGCTTCGGATGGCTGAAAATGCCTCGTGGCCCGGCGTATCCAAAAAAGTTATGACTTTATCATTGTGTTTGATTTGATAAGCGCCGATATGCTGGGTAATTCCCCCAGCTTCCTTTTCAGCTGTTTTTGTTTTGCGGAGATAATCGATTAAAGTTGTTTTTCCATGGTCAACATGGCCTAAAACGACCACTATTGGTGGCCGGACGATTAAATTTTCGATTTTTTTTTCTATGTCCGTCATGCGGTGTATATCAGTTTAGAACTTTAATCATTAAGGCATTATAAGCCTTTTTGGAGGTTTATTCCAGAGGCGATTTCGAAGTCTCTCGGTTGGTTCAAAATGAGACAAATGAGACACCATAAGGGTGTCTCATTGCGTGCTACAAACTCGGAATTATATTATACTCTTACATTTTAATTTATAATGTAGAGATTAAATTGAAGAAAATTAACCACTAGATTCTCGACAGATATTGATTTTCTCTTCCTCATCAATTCCTTCTGGCATTTTATTTATTCCAAAGACCCCACTTCTGAATTCTGCTTCAACGCCATTTATCTTTGATACTTTAATGTAGTATGCTCCTGGCCAGACAGAAAAACCTACTTTCCAATTTAGGTTTTGTGATTCTTTTTCTATAGTATTTTCTTTTGCCAAA
>MHXE01000017.1:0-17477 GCA_001824375.1 Parcubacteria group bacterium RIFCSPHIGHO2_02_FULL_40_12
CTAGCTGCCTACCTGTGTCGGATTACGGTACGGATTCTATGGAATTAACTTTAGAAGTTTTTCTTGGAAGCGCGCTTAACCAAATCCCCAGGCTTGCGCCAAGGTTTTCACGATATTTGAATCCAGCTATTAAAAGCTAGGGATACGGATTTTCCTATATCCCATTCTCAAATCGCAAACGCAAATCCAATAACACGCTTAGTCTACTGCGCTTCGTCGCTCCATTAGATTCCACAGAAGGGCCGGAATATTAACCGGCTGTCCATCGGCATCGCCTGACCTTAGCCAGACTTATCCTTAGGCCCGCCTAACCCTCCGACGATCACCGTCGCGGAGGAAACCTCAGGCTTTCGGCGTCAGGGGCTTTCACCCTGATTGCGGTTACTCATGCCAACATTTTCACCTCCTTAAGCTCCAGCCAAACTCACGTTTGACCTTCACTGCTTAAGAAGCGCTCTCCTACAACCCCCAATTAAAAATTGGAGATAAACATCTTCGGCATCAAGCTTAGCCTCTATACATATTTGGCGCAAAAATGCTCGAAAAGTGAGCTGTTACGCACTCTTTAAAGGATGGCTGCTTCTAAGCCAACCTCCTTGCTGTCATAGCATCTTCACCACCTTTACACTTAGCTTGAATTTAGAGGCCTTAGATTGTTCTCTGGGCTGTTTCCCTTTCGACTATGAAGCTTTGCCCTCACAGTCTCACTCCCGGACAATTAATAACGGTATTCGGAGTTTGACTGGTAAGCCTACCCTTTCGGGCACGACAAACCAATCAGTGCTCTACCCCCGCTATCGTAAATCCGAGGCTGTCCCTAAAGACATTTCGGAGAGAACCAGCTATTACCAGGCTCGATTAGCTTTTCACTTCTAACCACAACTCATCCGATGAAATTGCGACTTCAACCGGTTCGGACCTCCTCCCAACTTTCGTTGGGATTCATCCTGGCCATGGTTAGCTCGCCCTGGCTTCGGGTCTTATCCAAACTGCCCGCCCCTGCAAAAGCAGGGGACTACCCTTTTCGGAATCGCTTTCGCTATCCATTCTCCGCATAGCGGATTAAAGTTCGCAGTTTAGATAAACTCGTTGGCTCATTCTTCAATAGGCACGACGTCACTCATTCGACGCTTGCGCGCCGAAACAAGCTCCGTCTCTTCGTAGGCATATGGTTTCAGGTACTATTTCACCGCCCTCACCGGGCTACTTTTCACCTTTCCCTCACGGTACTGGTTCACTATCGATCATCAAGAATATTTAGCCTTGCCACGTAGTAGTGGCAGATTCACCCAGGATGGTCTCGTCCCGGGATACTTAAGATTAGAAAGTTATATCGAAATCTATAAATAGACTCCGATATAACTTTCTTCAACACGAGAAGTTCAAACGTTTTTGCTTACAGGGCTATCACCTTCTTTGGCCGGCCTTTCCAGGACCGTTCTGCTAACATCTGAATTTTTAACTTCTTTCAAGGCGAAGGCTCACAAATTGCATAGCAATTTGGGAATCGCCTCAGAAAATCAAGCTTCAAATTTCAAAGCTCAATTTTCAAATGTGCTGTCTTGCAACACCTTTTCTAAAAAAGGTTTGGGCTGTTCCCCGTTCACTCGCCGCTACTTGGGGAATGGTTTCGGCTTTCGCCGAATTTGTTTTCTCTTCCTCCGCTTACTGAGATGTTTCACTTCAGCGGGTCTGCATCCGCTCAAATAAAATTTGAGTAGATAATTGAGCTTTACTCAATTGGGTTGCCCCATTCGGAAATTCCCGGATCAACACCTGCTAGACGGTTCCCCGAGACTTATCGCAGTCACGCCGCGTCCTTCATCGCTTCTTGATGTCAAGGCATCCTCCATATGCCGTATTTTGAGTCTTACGACTCGTATTACTCCCGCACTTTATCTGTTTTGTTTTACCCTCCATAGCATTATGCGTGGAGGGTTTTTTAATTGTTAAATTACTAAACGAGCAAGCACGAAAAAACCGCTCTTCCAAGCGGCCCTTCAAATATTTCCTAAGACACAAAGAAATCAGCCGCTTGAATTAGTTTGGGTTTTTAGTGTATTTCTCATTCCTTTTATTATTCTATCAAAACAAAAAACCCCGTCAAGAGGGGTTTCTTGTTGATAAAGAATCTTTTAAAAAATCTGAGCTTGTCTAATTTAATCTTGAACTCTCTTTCTCAATTTATCCAGCCAATCGCCAGCCAAATCGCGACCGCCCAGACCAAAAGCCAAGCCTCCGGCCACAGCCACCATCGCCACAATCCCCATCACAAAAATCCTTATCAGCTCAGGCGCTACTTTCAACTGATCCAAGGCAATCAAAAAAGAAAAAATTAAGACTGACCATCGGGCTAATTCAGCAAGAAAGTTAGCCGAAACTAATTTTGCTGCCCTTACTGACACTCTGACAGAGTGCTCCAAAAATCTTGCTAACAGCACGCCGATCAAAATGACAAAAGCGGCAACAATTACATTAGGCAAGTAGAATACAACTACTCCCAAGAACTGAGTTACTTGAGTCAGGCCGACAATATTGGTCGAGGCCATCAAAAAGACGATGATGAAAAACCATTTCACCAGTTCGTCAAAGAATTTTGGCGCATCAAGCTTTAAACCGCCTCGTTCGAGTGCCGGCCTAAATCCCAATCCTTCCAATGCTTTGTTGATCTGCAAAACTTTAATGAGATGATAAGCAACCCGGCCAAGCAATACGGCAATCAGCCAGCCAATCAAAAATACGACTATTGCGGCAACAAGCTTTGGAACAAAAGAAGCCACGCTTGCCCAAAGGGTCAAAAGCGAAGACCTTACAATTTCCGTCGTAGCAACTGCTTCAAACATGATTATATTTTCTATTTATTTTTATACTAATTTTTCGACCGAGAGTGTTAAAACTCTTTAGTTAGGTGCTAAATCAATTTTAACACTATGGAGATTTAAGAGTAGGAGGGGATGTGGATAATTATTCGCTTTGGGTATAGCCAATTTTATTCGTTTGGTGCCCCTTCTTGAAAATAGCACGCCACTTTATTTAATTTGCCGACAAATCAGGGTACCTCCACCATAGATTTGTGATTCGGCAAATTTTCATAAAGATAGCAGCTATTTTCTAAGACGACTCCCCACGCTCAGAAATTGGCTACACCCTTCGCTGTCCAAATCATTAGAAGATTCCGTTGCTCGGCAAGCTCGCACCGGCGAAGCCCATTGATTACAATTGGAAACCCGTCGAAAAGTTCATGTATCTATTCCGTGCAGTAAACGATTTTGAGTAAGGAGCAAAAAATCTTGTCCACGGCTGCCGCGTTCGGATTTACCGAACGTGGCAGTTTTTTTTCTTAATAAAAAAGCCTGCAGGGTATAGCCATTGAGGAACATCCGGAGCCGAGCCGTTAAAAGAAGATGTTCCTTGTAGCGAGGCGATGGATGAGCGAGGGTTTATTCTGATAAACAGGAGGTGACAGAATTACTTAAGTTGTATGAGGCCGAGCGTTTCCGAAATGGCTGTACCCGAGAGGCTTTTTTAAACCAAAAACCGAGCAATTAATAAAGCAACTATGTTTGCTACTTTTATCATCGGGTTAATCGCCGGGCCGACAGTGTCTTTGTAAGGGTCACCGACAGTATCGCCGGTGACCGCGGCCTTATGGGCTTCAGAGCCCTTGCCGCCGTAATTCCCTTCTTCAATATATTTCTTAGCGTTGTCCCAGGCCGCTCCGCCTGAAGTCATTGAAATTGCAACGAAAATTCCGGTAACAATAACGCCGACGAGCAACCCGCCAAGAGCTTCCGGCCCGAGCAGAAACCCAACTGCAATAGGAATCAAAATTGGAATCAAGGCTGGCAAAACCATCTCGCGGATCGCCGCGCGAGTTACAATATCAACGGCCCGCCCGTAATCCGGTTTAGCTGTCCGTTCCATAATTCCGGGAATCTCGCGGAATTGGCGGCGGACTTCATCAACAATCGCTCCTCCGGCCCGACCCACTGCCTGCATTGCCAAAGAACCAAAAAGATAAGGCATCATTCCGCCAACAAATAAACCAACCAAAATCCGAACATCAGAAAGTTCAAAAAATAATCTTATTCCCAACTCTAAAAATTCTTGGGTATAGACGGCGAATAAAACCAAGGCGGCCAGCCCGGCCGAAGCAATGGCATAGCCTTTGGTTACGGCCTTGGTTGTATTTCCCACTGCATCCAAAGCGTCAGTCACTTCGCGGACCGAATTAGGCAACCCGGCCATCTCGGCGATTCCGCCGGCGTTGTCAGTAATCGGCCCGAAAGCGTCAATGGCCACGATTATTCCGGTCAGAGAAAGCATACTCATTGTCGCCAGAGCAATCCCGTAAATCCCTGAAAACCAAAAAGCCAAAAACATTCCTCCGGCAATCGCTAAAACCGGCAAAGCAGTTGACTGCATTGAAACCGCAAGCCCGGTAATGATATTAGTTCCATGCCCGGTGGTCGAAGCTTTTGCAATCGCCTTAACCGAGCCGAATTTTTTAGAAGTATAGAATTCGGTGATTAAAACCATCAAGGCAGTTATGAAAATCCCAACCATCAAAGACCAGAAAAGGTCTGATCCGGCGATGCCGATTACTGAAAGATTATTCAATTCCGTATTTTCCCAAATCCAATCAACTCCAAAATAAAACATTCCGGTCAATAAAACAGAAGTGATAATTAACCCCCTGTATAAGGCCGCCATTATCCCACTAGTTAACCGAACAAACAAAGAACCGATTATTGAAGCGATAACTGCCATTGAACCAATTAACAAAGGAATTAAAACAATATTCTGCAAATGATTGAAAAACAAATCGCTTAAAAGCATCACCGATAAAGCCGAAACGACATAAGTTTCAAAAAGGTCGGCGGCCATGCCGGCGCAGTCGCCGACATTATCGCCGACATTATCGGCGATCACCGCCGGATTTCGAGGATCATCTTCCGGAATTCCGGCTTCAACTTTTCCAACTAAATCAGCTCCGACATCTGCTCCTTTCGTAAATATCCCGCCGCCAAGCCTGGCAAAAACAGAAATTAAAGAAGCCCCAAATCCCAATCCGATAAGCGCTTTAACATCTCCTGACCACCAATAAAACAATGTAAGAGAAAGCAAAGCCAAGCCGACAACAAAAAATCCGGTTACCGCACCACCCTTAAAAGCAAGATTAAACGCAGGAGCCAAACCATTCTTTGCTTCTTCGGCCACCCGGGCATTTGCTCTAACCGCCACCATCATTCCAATGTATCCAGCCAAAGCCGAGGCAACTGCACCAATGCCAAATCCAATAGCGGTCATAGAACCGAGCACTTTCCATAAAAACAAGGCCGCAATCAAACCTACCCAAAATACGGTCGTGTTCTGTCTTTTTAAATAAGCTATTGCTCCTTCCTGAATCGCTTTCTGAATTTCCTGCATCTTCTCGTCGCCGGGCGACTTTTTCAAAACCTGCCAAATTAAAATAGCGCCATAAGCCAGCGACGCCAATGAAACCAAAAGAGAAATAAGTAATATATTCATAAACAAACCTAATATCAAACTTTTAAAGTCTGTTCAACTCTTTCTTCAATCTCTTTATTCTCTTCACCCCCCATCTCAATTATATTCCCAACCCGGTCGGTCAAAAGAGTAAGCCGTTTTTCACTGTCGTCAAAAGCGCTTGAAGCATCTGAAATGTGTTTACCTAGGCGCCTGAAATTATCCTGCAATTTTTCTGAATCAATTTTTATCCTATCTAAACGATTTATAATTTCTTTTGTCTTTTTTGTAATATACATATCTTTGTAATTATGGTGAACTACTGAAAGAGTCGCATAAAAAGTATTTGGTGAGACCAACATAATCTTTTTCTTTCTGGCATATTCAGCTATATCTACTTCTTTTATTCCTTGAATTATTTCATAATAAACAGACTCAGCTGGTATATACATTAAGGCCGCATCAGTTGTGCCTTCATGAGGAAGAATATACTTTGAAGAAATTTCATCAATCTTTTTCTTAACATCTACTATAAACTGTTTACGGAAAGTACTTTTAGAAATTTCGTCTTCGGCATTAACCATTTTTTCAAAATTCTCCCAATTAAACTTTGAATCAATGGGTAAAAGGCGATCACTAGGCAATTTCAAAACTACATCTACTGCTTCGCCACTTTTAAAATAATGCTGAATTGAATAATGCTCTTTTGGGAAAAAGCCAGCCATTATTGATTCAAGCGAAGTCTCACCCCATCTTCCTCGAAGCTTTGGCGACTTAAAAATATCCTGAAAAGAAACAACATCTTTTAATGAATCGTGAACGCCACGAACGCCCTCTTGGAGTTTAGTAATGCCTTGGGTGAAATTCTGAACCTGCTGATGAACCGCCAAAGAACTTTGCTGAACCGATTGCCGGCTTTCTTTCAACTCATCTAAAATCAGTTTAGTCACATTATCCAGTCGTTGATTTAATAAAAGTTCCGACTGATCATCTTTCTTCTCCCCGGCTTTCTGCCAAATTTTGAATAAAAAAACAAAAACCCCGATAAATCCGAAAGCTAAGAATAAATAAACGAAAATCATTGAGGTGAATTTAACATAAAAACTTGCTCGGGTATAGCCATTTCGCGAAAAGCTTTTCGGGCATTGCCATTGAGGAACATCCGGAGCCGAGCCGTAAAGAGAAGATAAGATAGGTAGCGAGGCGATGGATGAGCGAGGGTTTATAATAACAAGTGAGGGAGAAATGAGTAAATAAATTTACTCATTTCAACCGAACGCAGTTATTATATGAATTCTTATTCATATTCTGATAAACAGGAGATAAGATATGTATATTAGTTGTACGAGGCCGAACGTTTCCTGAAAGGCATTGCCCAAGAAAAGGCTTATCGAAATCAAACGTGTTTATCGGCAACCTTTGTCGCGCCCCACGACTCCGGTTTTATTTTCGCCTCAAACCCATTTCCCTTAATCATCCCCACCACCTCTTTAATCATCTCTTTCGTCGGGCCGTTCTCGCCGACATCAACGTGAATCTCAAATCCGTAATGAGGGTGCTGGATTTTTTCTTTTAAGTCACCAATCAAATTCTGGGCCAAATCCAAAGAGTAATTCGCTTCCTTATAAATCCGGTCGCGGAGATTATAAGTCTTTATCCCTTTTTTCTTGTGCCAAAAATACCGGCCGTGGCAGCCAATCCGATGAACCACTACTACCGAAACGAATTCAGCTGTTCCGTTTCTCTGCTCTGAATCAGTACCGACAATTACCGAGTACTTTTTCTCCCGATCTTCATTGACAAAATCAGCCACTTCGCCTGAGAGGTCTGAAAATTTTAGATTTCCTTTTGATGGGCTGATGAATAAATCATCGCAACTCAATTTGTTTAAACGGACTTATTAGCCTTAGGCCGTTTTATATTGCGTATAATTGAATAATAACTTTAAGCCTCCAAAAAGTAAAGAAGGCATCCGCTGAACGAACACCTTCTTATCGGCCACCTCTGGGCTACCTCCTAAAAGAAGTGTTTCCCGATTGAGGATCCTTCTTAGCTCGCCACAAAGCGAAACCGATAATACATAAAAGAACGGCTCCGGTAAACAAATAAAACAAATCCATCGCTTACCTCCCTTAGTATAAAGATAATACAAATCAAAAAATCCTTCAATAGAAGGATTTTTTGATGGTGATGGACCCACGGGGATTATTTAATTTATTAATTGAAATGTGGTGGGCCAATGGACCCGGGGAGAATCGAACTCCCGTCTCCGCAGTGCAAATGCGGTGTTCTGCCATTGGACTACGGGCCCACCACATTTCAACTTTAAAGCGGGTGCTCGTTTCGCTTTATGGCGAAACCCGGGGCATTTTTACGGCAAGACCGGTACGCTTGCCTAAAATGTCCGTCAGAGCAAAATTCAATTTGCTCTGACCCACTAAGCTATGGGCCCGCAAGATTTTATTGATGCGCCTGCATGGATTTGAACCATGGACCCCGTCATTATCAGTGACGTGCTCTACCCCTGAGCTACAGGCGCGCAAAAAAATACTAACAAAAAATCGCTGATATTTCAACTAAAATCAAAAAGCAAAAAGCCCGCAGGGTATAGCCATTAAAGTATCGCGAAGCGATACGAGTCTTGACTTTGCGAGGTCGTAAGTACAGAGAGCGAAACTCGCTGGGTTTCGCGAACGGTTCTGAAATGGCTGTACCCGAGAGGCTTTTTATTTTCTTTTTATAACCCTCTTCACCGCCTCTTTAATATCCTTCACTCCCATCCCGAATTTTTCAATCAACTCCCACGGCTCGCCAGACTCGCCGAACCGATCATTGACTCCAATAAATTCCTGTGGCACCGGATAATTTTTTGCCAAAACTTCAGCCACTGCCGAACCCAAACCGCCTGCCACTTGGTGCTCTTCTACGCTAATCACGGCTCCGGTTTCTTTAGCCGCCTTAATAATAGCTTCAGAATCAATAGGTTTAACTGTATGGCTATTTATAACCATCGCCTCTATCCCTTCCTTTGATAATTCTTCAGCCGCAACTAAAGCGTTGTACAAAAGCATCCCACAGCCGATTATTGCTACATCTTTTCCATCTCTAAAAATCCCTGCCTTACCAATTTGAAAAGGCGTATCTTCAGTAGTAAAAACTGAGGATTTCTCCCGACCGAAGCGAATATAGACCGGGCCGGGAATAAAAGCCGCGGCCACTGTTGCTTTTTGCGCCTCAATCACATCGCAAGGAACCAAAACCGTCATCCTAGGCAGAACCCGCATCAAAGAAATGTCTTCAAGGGCCTGATGAGTGGCGCCGTCCGGCCCGACTGAAATTCCGGCATGAGCTCCGCCGATTTTCACCGGTACATTATTTAAAGCAATCGTAGTCCTTATCTGCTCATTATTCCGTCCCGGACTAAAAGCGGCGTAAGAAGAAATGAAAGGAATTTTCCCATAGTTGGCCATCCCGGCAGCCACGGTCGCCATATTCTGTTCAGCCACGCCTATCTCAATGAATCTTTCAGGAAATTTTTCTTGAAACCACAAGGAACGGGTTGACTCGGTTAAATCAGCGCACAAAACCACCACCCTTTCGTCTTTTTCTCCGGCTTCAACCAAACCCTTCCCATAGCCGTCGCGAGTCGCAACCATCTGAATTTTAGACTTATCTAAATCAGACACTAATCTTGCCTCTGGATTAATCATTTATTTATTCAAAAACACTTTTTAAACCAACTTAAATGAATTTCTGTGGATCGGGGACCGACCGTGTCTTAAAAGCATCACCCGATGAAATTTTGTTCCATAGCCTTTGTGTTTTTCAAATCCATAATCGGGAAATCGCTTTGCATACCTTGTCATCATTTTATCTCGAAAGACTTTGGCAATCAACGAAGCGCAGGCGATTGAAAAAATCTTGCGGTCGCCCTTTATAATTGGCAACTGCTTAATTTCTAAGCTCTTAATCTTGTTTGGTCCGTCAATTAAAATAAAAGTTTTTAATCTTGGAGGCGCAAGTTTTATAATTGATCTTCTCATTGCAAGCCTCGCCGCCTGATAAATATTAATCCGATCTATGGTTTTAGGAAAACAATATGAAATTCTAAATGCAAAGTTTTTTTCTTTTAATAACTCATTAACAAATTTAGTTCTCTGATGAGGAGCCAGTAATTTTGATTCGCGAAGCCAATTCAAGTTTTTATGGCGTCCATTAAAAAATCTCTTATTAAATTCAACCGCACAAACCACCACCGGCCCGGCCAAAGAACCCATTCCAACTTCATCAACGGCAATTATTTTTTTATAGCCTTGCCTGAATAAATTGCGCTCAAGAGATTTTGTGGGTAATTGCATAGACGGCTATTCCAAAAGCAACGGCAACATTTAAAGATTCTTTTTCGCCTTGCATCGGTATAAAAACTTTTTTGCCTGCATATTTTAAAATTTTCTGGCTCAATCCTTTAACCTCGTTACCTACTACCAAAACTAAAGGAAATTCTGGCTTGAAATCAAAAAGATTAATACTTCCTTTTGTCTTTTCCAAAGCAATTACATTAATCTTCTCTTTTTTTAAACCATCCAGCAACCGCCACGTCTGTTTGTGGTATTCCCACGGAACCCATTTTTCTGCGTCAAGCGCGGTCTTTGAAATTTTTTCGTGGGGAGGCGTCGGCGTGATCCCACAAAGATAAATTTTAGAAACCCCCACCGCATCAACCGTCCTAAATATTGATCCCACATTTTCCCGGCTCCGAATGTTATCCAAAACGACATAGATTTTCTGATTTAACATTTAAATATAGAATAAATATCTAAGTGGATATTTTAAATTGACAAATATATATTTTAATTATATAGAGAGATTAGAGGTGTTCTATGGGATTAAATGAACTAATCGCCAGAACAAAAAGTGACATAGCATTATGGGGGACTGGTTCAGTATACGTGCAAAGAGAAGAGGCTTTCACCCTTATTCTTGCCGGGGCCAAAACGAGAATAAATAAACAAACAACACTTGCCCCCTGGGTTATGAATTTTTTCTATCAAGATCTGCACTTTATTCACATCAGTTCCACACCTATCATCGTAGCGGCTCTTTCCGGAAAAATCGCCATCCATTAAAATTTTAATAGATGGTGTCTAGAAACCGTATGGTTCGCCCAGCGGTTTTTCGTTTGAAACAAGTTCATCACAGTCAACCAGACAGGCGCCTTAAAGGATCGCTCTTTCCTAATCTCCGATTTGAAGGATGGAGATCAACTCCCAAAAACCGTACCCTGTGCTCGTCTATCGACAAAACAAACAGGGCACAATTTTTATCGACAAAATTTAGAATAGGTGTTCCATGACCAGCTTCCGCTAGCCATGCCTTGTTCGTATCTTTTCCATTATTACTAATGGTACGGACTATATCTTCACCCCGTGAGATAACTTAATATCTCATGGGGGCCAACATATAATGCAGACTAATTTTCCTACATTAAGATAATTATCTAAGTCTCTACGGGTATTTCGGAAGTTTATATTTGGGTGCCTATAATCTTATAATTTAGACTTGGGATAATTCTATCTACTATTAATTGCCTGAATAAGTTTCTTGCCTGTGAACCGAAGTATAATCGATGATTCCCTTTATTCTTTAATATATATACTTTTAATCCATATGCCTTTTCAAACAATCTAACTAATTTTTGGTTTTCTTTTAGATTGAATGATTGTGTATTAAGATAATATCCTTGAATTTTTCCACTATATCTTGCTATCCCTCCATCATCCATAAACCAAACCGCTAAAGATAATTTATCTTTTAAGATATCTTCTATATTTGACGGCAATACTTTTTTACTATTTTTATAGAAGAAATTATAAATTTCCGTAATCTGCGGATGACTTATGGTTCTAAATACTAAAGAATTATTAATTTTTCTATAGCTTGGCGATTTAATAACGAACTTCTTCAGTATTTCATATTTCCATAAAACTAATTCTTTTTGTTTAATGGAATGAGCAATCTGTAATCGATAATTCTTTTGTTTATTATTCTGATTCCCAATAATACTGCCGTCTCCCAACATTGTTCCATAGATAAACGATTTTTGTTGGGAAGATAAAACTAAAGAATTCCGTAGATTTCTTACTGCTCTATTGTTAACTCCCAAATATAAACTTCCGAAACTTCCCACGGTATTACCCATACTTTAATTTTATCATAAATTAAGATGGGCTTCACCGTTATTAGTTGGTTTTTTCTGTCAGATTACTCTTGACAGGTCGCAATTTTTATTTTCTAAACCACGACTTAGTCCTAATCAATGAGTTTACGCTAACCCAACACGAGGTTGGGCTTCACGTACTCCCATCTCCTTTGACTTGACGGGCGGTGAGTGCAGGACCAGAGAACGTATTCACCGCGGCGTTCTGATCCGCGATTACTAGCGATTCCGGCTTCATGGAGGCAAATTGCAGCCTCCAATCCGAATTGGGGACGCTTTTGATAGGATTAGCTCCGCCTCGCGGCTTCGCAACCCGTTGTAGCGTCCATTGTACCACGTGTGTAGCCCAGGATATAAAGGCCACGCTGATTTGACGTCGTCCTTACCTTCCTCCGAGTTGCCTCGGCAGTCTCGTCTGACACTTGTAACAGACAACAAGGGTTGCGCTCGTTACGGGACTCAACCGTACCACTCACGTGACGAGCTGACGACAACCGTGCAGCACCTGTACTAGAGTCCTTGCGGGACAACCAATCTTTCGATCGGCTTTCTCCAGTATGTCAAACCCTGGTGAGGTTCCTCGCTTACTATCGAATTAAACCACATGGTCCACCGCTTGTGCTAGTCCCCGCCTATTCCTTTGAGTTTCAGCCTTGCGGCCGTACTTCCCAGGCGGCGCGCTTAACGCGTTAGCTTCGCCACAGCGATGGTCGATTCCCGCCATAGCTAGCGCGCATCGTTTAGGGCGTGGAATACAAGGGTATCTACAATTTGTTACTAATCATTTAATATGACTGGTACAGACATTTCTGCTGTACTCTCTATGTCGCCATAGAGTTCGGACTATATCATCTCCTTATAACGGAGCTCGGCGTATAGTCTCTACGGGATTCTGGAAACTTATATCTATATTCAGGCAATATATATATTTTAACTATTTTCCATAAATCACTTATTTGTGATTTAGGAAAATAAATAATAACTTTGCCTCTATTTTTCCTTGGAGTAGTAATCAAGTTAAAATTCTTTTTTAACATTAATATTAATCTCTCTACCTCCTTGGTTCTAAAACTATGTGTTTGAATAGTTAAACCCAGATTGTCTTTTGCTCCATCATCCATAATCCATACTGCTAAAGATATTGGATCTTTTAGCAGTTGATGGATATTTTTTGGTACGACTTTCTTTTTTTTCTTGTAGAATATTCTATGTAGTTGAGTAAATGATGAATGAGTTAGTGTCACAAATTGAACAAATTCATATTGTTTATCTTTAACATTCTGCTTAAATCTATCAATCGCCATGCCCGTTATTTCATCAAACTCCTGCCGTTTCCATTCAAGTAGTGGCAATTGATTTATAGAATGTTTAAAGAACACTCTAGATTCTCTACCTTTCTTGTGTATATTCGCATCTCCAAGTAAAGAACCTATTAGAATATTTCTTTGACGATCTGAAAGAGAAAAAATTAATTTTTTCTCTTTATGTCTAATATTCACCATATATAAATATAGATATAAGTCTCCAAAACTTCCCTCGGTATTTTCCGTCTTAAAAACGGGTCTCTACCGATATAGCCAAGTTTTCATTCTATTGTTTCTAATAGAAGGGACTAGTTTGCCAACTTTATTTTATCATAAAGTTGGATACCCATGCCAATCCTTTTTTATGCCCACGCTTTCGCGATTGAGAGTCAGTACTGTCCCAGCAAGCTGCCTTCGCTTTTGGTGTTCCGTGCGATATCAACGGATTTCACCCCTACACCGCACGTTCCGCTTGCCCCTGACAGACTCAAGATTCGCCGTTTCTCGCGCCCGCCCAAGAGTTGAGCTCTTGGATTTCACGCAGGACTAACGAATCCTCCTACTCGCTCTTTACGCCCAGTTATTCCGGATAACGCTCGGGACATTTGTCTTACCGCTGCTGCTGGCACAAATTTAGCAGTCCCTTATTCCCCTGGTACCGTCAGAGTTCTTCCCAAGGAAAAGAAGTTTACAGGCCGAAGCCCTTCTTCCTTCACGCGGCGTCACTCGATCAGAGTTTCCTCCATTGTCGAATATTCTCGACTGCTGCCACCCGTAGGTGTACGAACCGTGTCTCAGTTTCGTCGTCGGGGATCACCCTCTCAGGCCCCCTACCGGTCGTCGCCTTGGTGAGCCATTACCTCACCAACAAGCTGATCGGACCTAGGCCGCTTCCAAAGTGGCTTGCGCCTTTACCCTTGCGGGACTATCGGGAATTAGCCAACCTTTCGGCTGGTTATGCCCGTCTTCGGAGTACGTACCAAGGTATTACTGACTCGTTCGCCGCTAATCATCTTCGTCCCTCGGCCTTGATGTAATCTCAGCCTCGTTCAAAAAATAATCCGCTTGACTTGCATGCCTTATCTACGCCGCCAGCGTTCATCCTGAGCCAGGATCAAACTCTCAAATTTAATAGACGTCTGATTGACTATGATGAACCTGCAAAAACAAATTTTTAAAGGTCTTTCAATATACAACCGCGACTAACTCTCTAAAGAATCAATCGCGGTCGTACAGACTGCAACGCTAAATTAAATTTTTATTTAATCTATAATAATATCCATGTCTCTTTTAATTGTAGCAAAGCCAGAACCGTTGTCAATCCCTTTAAACTGCTGACGGAGCCACTGGTGCGACTTCAGCTGGTTTTTCTTCTCCTGATTTCTTTTTCGGCCTTACTTTTTTTACTTTTGGGCCTTCAATTATTCCCTTGTCTACCAAAAAATTATGAACCGTGTCAGTCGGTTTGGCGCCATTGGAAAGCCAGTGCTTTACTCTTTCCTCTTTTATCTGAAAATCATTCTTGTGCGGATTCCAAGAACCCAAATCCTCAAGGTACTTGCCCTTGTTCTTGCTTCTTTGTTCCTGAACCACGACCCTGAAATAGGCCTGTCCCCTTTTCCCGATTCTCATTAAACGGATTTTCAACATAGGTTTTATGTTATCATCTTATTCCGCCACAGACAAGATTTTTTATTTTTTGAGTATTGCCGTGTTTCAGCAACCCCAAATATGAATTAAGAGTTTCGGCAATCGGCGATTCTTTTATTCTCTTGAACATTCTTGTCTTAGTAGTCGTTCTTAAAATTCTACAATCTGGAAAATGAACCCAGCCTAAAAAATCAAGGCCGGAAGCAAGGGTTTTGATGAAAACTTTATCAGGATGAAATTCAAGTTTTAAATTTTTAGTTAAGACATTTCTTATCGGCTCAATCTTTTTTTCCAGCCAATTTTTATCGTCCAATAAAACCACGAAATCATCGGCGTATCTGATATAATATTTTACTTTTAATTTATGTCTAACAAACTGGTCAAATTTATTCATATAGATATTGACTAACAATTGGGATGTAAGATTCCCGAGAGGTAAGCCGGTATTTGGTTTGGAAGAGAAGCCGCGGATTATTTTTTCAAGAAGCCAGATGATATTTTTGTCAGGAATATACTTATTTAAAATTTCGAGTAAAATGTCGTGATTGATATTTTCAAAGAATTTCCTGATGTCGCATTTCAAAACCCAGCAGGTCCTGGTGTTGTTCTTGCTGACTTTGTAAGCAAACGAACGAAAACGGTTTAAGGCCTTATGAGTACCTTTGTCATTTCGGCAAGAAAAAGAATCACTGATAAATATTTTATCAAAGAAAGGATACAAAACTCTATAAACGGCGCGGTGAAGCAATCTATCTCTGACAGAAGCTTTGTGGATACTCCTGGGCTTCGGGTCATTAATCCTGAATGCTTTATAACCGCCGTGCTGGTAGGTTTGATTTTCCAAGTCAGAATGAAGCTCAAGAATATTATCCATCAGACCTGAATAAAATTCGCGAACGTCTTTTTTATTTCTTTTCCCTTTTACAAATTCCTTCCAGGCCTCTAAAATATTCTCAATACTGATAATTTTTTCAAAACTATGGCGGAATACAATTTTCATAAAAAAGATTCTTCTACGCCCCCCCCCCAAAAAAAACGCCGTCTTGCCGATACTCCAAAAATTGATTTCGGCATACAAGCTCTGGCAGGAATATCTCCCGAACATCTCAAGCACTTCCAGATACACGCTTGGTTCAAAAATTGATCGATTGTTTCTGGAAACAATTGAATTGCTTTTCATCGCCGGTTATTCGGATAAAAATAAAAAACTGATTTTAATTGAAAAAGATTCGATTAAACTTGATTTGTTAAAACTATTCCTTAAAATCTTCTGGGAAATAAAGGCGATAAACGATAAAAAATATATTGCGATTTCAAAGCATCTAAATGAAGCGGGCAAAATGCTCGGTGGTTGGATAAGGTACTTTGAGAAAAACCAAGCCCGCAAAATAACGGGCTTGGAATGAAGCGAGTTTCGGAGAGACACGATGCGATCGTCGCGGTTGAAGTCGTTCTCGAGCCAATTGAAGTTCAGGTTCCACCTGTCGCCGTTCCAGTTCAGGTACGGCACATTCAGGTTGCCGTCGCGGTCGCGCCAGATAAACGTACAAGATACCGCCTATGCCACCGCCCTTTGAAGGTACTAACCGATCTCGGGGCTGTATCGAATTCGGGACCCTCGGGAAAAATTCCTTATTCCCTTAGTACCTTGCACCAAGTAGCTTCATTTTTCAGGAGAAGACTGTCCGAAGTTTCTTGACCGCGGACTTATCATCAGCTCCGATTTTATTTTACCAAAATTATTCAAAGAAAAAAAGAACCCCAGAACAGACAAGCTGTTCTGGGGTCGTCCAAGAGTCCAGAGATCCAAGGATCTGCTACTTGCGGAGAGACACGACGCGAGCGTCGCGGTCGAAGTCGTGCCCGAGCCAAGCGAAGCGCAGGTACCACCCGCCGCCGCCCCAGTGCAGGTACGGCACACTCAGGCCGCCGTCGCGGTCGCGCCAGACCGTTCCCGGAAAAACTAGATAGAATTTCTTCCAGCTCTCCGGAATGCGCTCCTGCTTGTTAAGCAGAGCGCGGGCGTGGCGCTCGCCGAGCATCGGGCCTGACTTCTTGGCCCGCTCCCGCATGACATCGCCCTTAACGTAGTCTTCGCCCTGTTCCAGGAACTCGGTGAGTTCCAGCTCCGGAGTTCCGACCGGCGTCGTGGCGTCCTCCACCAATTCCCAGCCATTGTAGGGCGGCTGGAGCGCACCAGTGTCGGATACCTGGATCGTGACCGATTCAGACTCAGGCTTGAGAACCTTGCGAAGGGTATCCGCAAGCGCTCTCTGGTTTTGAATCCAGCCCTGGGCCGTGGTCGGGTCAAGATCCCGCGGAAGCTGACGAACGACCGCCGAAGCGAATTCCGCGAACTGTGCTGTTTCTAACATTGCCGTTTCTCCTTATCTCGGCTTACCTCTTATCCGACGGAATTGCCGGACTTAGGGCTTACCATTACTGATTACAGCTTTTAAGGCATGGGGACAGCCCTAAAAGCTGTAATCAGCGCAAGCAACATCTTTGAAAGTGCTATTTTTATAGTATCTTATTAAAGTGCCGATTTTCAACTAATTTCAGTATTATATTCACATTATATATCAAGTTATAGTTTTTGTCAATAGTTGTCAAAACACCAAAAAGCCTTTATTTTTCAAGGGTTTTTAAAAACGAAAAAACATAACAAAAAGCCGTAAGGGCACGCCTGATTTCTGAATGTGGGGAGTCGTAAGCCGTGCGGGAGTGTCCGGCGAGCGGATTGTATAAAGTAAGTGAAAAGCGCGAGAATGTAGAAACGAAACCCGTGAGGCAATATTAATTTCTGAAGCGAAAAG
>MHXE01000017.1:17484-20632 GCA_001824375.1 Parcubacteria group bacterium RIFCSPHIGHO2_02_FULL_40_12
GGTATAGCCATTGAGGAACCTCGCGAGCCGAGCCGTTAAGAAGAGATACTCTTTGTAGCGAGGCGAACGAGGAGTGAGGGTTTTTTCTGAAAAACAGGAGATAAGATAATTATGTAAGTTGTATGAAGCCGAATGTTTCCGAAATGGCTGTACCCGAGAGACTTTTCGCCCAACCTTTCCACAATTGTAAGTTTCAAAACGCTGATGGTAAAATTAGACATCCATGAAATTTACTCATCTCCACACTCATTCCCACTACTCTCTCCTCGACGGCCTTTCAAAGATAGATGATTTAATTTCCAGAGTGAAAGAACTGGGGATGGATTCAATCGCTTTAACCGACCACGGAAATCTTTACGGCGCGATTGAGTTTTACAAAAAAGCAAAGGCCGCCGGAATAAAACCAATCATCGGCTGCGAACTCTATGTTGCAAAAAGAAATCACTTGGACAAAACAACTAATATCGATGATGAAAGATATCATCTCGTTGTCCTCGCTAAAAACCAAACCGGCTACAAAAATCTAGTTAAGCTTGTATCCAAGGCCCACTTAGATGGATTTTATTATAAGCCGCGGGTTGATAAAGAACTGCTAAAAAAACATTCTGAAGGGTTGATTGCTTTATCGGCCTGCCTTGGCGGAGAAATTTCCCAGACTCTTTTGAATAAAGGGATAGAGGCAGCAGAAAAAGTCGCTTATGAATACCGGGAAATTTTCGGCAAAGAAAATTATTTTCTTGAACTCCAGCAACACCCAAACATTGAAGATCAAAATATTGTTAACCCTTTAATTATTGAACTCGCCAGAAAAACAAAAATACCTTTAGTCGGGACTCAAGACTCCCACTATCTAAAACCTGACGACGCTCATGCTCATGATGTTTTATTAGCTGTCCAGACCAATAACCGGACTGATGATAAAGACCGGCTGACAATGAAGATAGATGATTTTTCCATTACTAGTCCTGAAGAAACCCACAAAAAATTCAAATTAATAGATGGGCTGGGTGAAAAAGAATTAGAAGAAATTTTTAAAAATACACAACTAGTAGCTAGCCAATGCAATCTCGAATTAGAACTTGGCAAAGTCCAGCTGCCTCATTTTGAGATCCCAGTCGGCTACAAAGATCCTGACGAGTATTTAAAATATCTCTGTTATGAAGGGCTGAAAAATAAGAATCTCGCAGCCACCACTCAAGAAATTGAAGAACGACTTGATTACGAGCTGTCAGTCATCAAGCAGACTGGCTTTGCCACTTATTTTTTAATTGTCCAGGATTTGGTGAACTGGGCTAAAAATCAAGGCATTATTGTTGGTCCGGGACGAGGCTCAGCCGCAGGCAGTTTAGCCGCCTACCTTTTAAATATTACCGGCGTTGATCCTCTTAAATACGGCCTGATTTTTGAAAGATTCCTGAACCCGGCCAGAATTTCAATGCCGGATATTGATTTGGATTTTGACGACGCCCGGCGTTATGAAGTCTTGGATTATGTCGCCAAAAAATACGGTTATGATCATGTCGCCCAGATTATCACGTTTGGAACAATGGCTTCACGCGGAGCAATTCGCGACGCCGGAAGAGCACTTAGCTTAAGCTATGATTTCTGCGACAAATTAGCCAAAGCTATTCCTTTTAACTTTAACCTTAAAAAAGCGCTTGAATCAGTTCCAGAATTTAAAGATGCATATAACAATGATGCCCAGGCAAAAAATTTGATTGATTCGGCAATAAAACTTGAAGGCGTTGCTCGTCATGCTTCCACTCATGCCTGTGGCGTAGTCATTACCAAAGAACCATTAATGGAGCAGGTGCCTTTGCAAAAAGCCAATGAAGATAGACGCAACGCTAACGGACAAAATGGTGACGCCGTTATTACCCAATATGAAATGCGGGCGATTGAAGACCTTGGCCTGCTTAAAATGGATTTCTTGGGGCTGGCTAACTTAACTATTATCGAAAATACTTTGAAACTAATTGATAAAATTCACGGCCTTAAAATTAATATAGAAAAATTGCCGCTAGATGATAAAGAAACTTTCCGACTTTTAAGAGAAGTTAAGACAACGGGCGTCTTCCAATTGGAAAGTTCCGGGATGAAAAGATACCTGAAAGAACTTAAGCCGACCGAATTCGAAGACATCTGCGTTATGATCTCGCTTTACCGGCCCGGACCAATGGAGCTTATCCCTGATTATATCGCCCGCAAACACGGCAAAAGAAAAGTCGAGTATCTCCATCCCAAGCTCGAACCGATACTCAAAGAAACATTCGGTATAATGATCTATCAGGAACAGCTTCTTAAAGCGGTCCAAGCTCTGGCCGGATTTACTCTTTCTGAAGCCGATGTTTTGAGAAAAGCAGTCGGCAAAAAAATCAGAAAGCTTTTAATGGAACAGGAAGTAAAATTTATGGAAGGGGCGCTCAAAAACGGCACTCCGCCTGAAGCCGCTAAAAAATTCTGGGCCTTGATCGAACCTTTCAACCGCTACGGTTTCAATAAATCCCATGGCATTGCCTACGCGATGATAAGCTACCAAACGGCTTATCTTAAAGCCCACTACCCCCTTGAGTTTATGGCGGCCTTAATGAACTCTAATGCCGGAGACATAGAAAAAATATCTTTTCTCATAGATGAAGGATTAAACATGGCGATTTCGGTTTTGCCGCCAGACATTAATGAAAGTTTTGCCTACTTTACCGTAATTCCAAATGAAACAAAAATCCGTTTCGGTCTCCTTTCTATTAAAAATGTCGGCGAAAATATTGTTAAGGCAATAATTGAAGAAAGAAAAATAAACGGGAAATTTATTTCATTGGAAGACTTTATCAGCCGAGTCCAGCATAAGGATTTGAATAAAAAATCTCTTGAGAGTCTAATTAAGTGCGGGGCCTTGGATTCGCTCGGTGAAAGAAATACATTTTTATATAACCTAGAAGATTTGCTTTTATACTCCCGAGAATTCCAAAAGCACAAATCAAACGGCCAAGTAAGCTTGTTTGACCCCATAGGGCGAGCCTCGAGCTTTAGCCAAACTGAAATCCAGTTGCCGCCATTACGGCTTAAAGAGGCACCGGCTTTGAGTAAATGGGAAAAGGTGAATTGGGAAAAAGAATTGCTCGGGCTTTTTGTCTCGGAGCACCCGATG
>MHXE01000018.1 GCA_001824375.1 Parcubacteria group bacterium RIFCSPHIGHO2_02_FULL_40_12
CATTGGGATAAATGTCTATTTTATTGGAAACTAAATATCTTTGCCATTCTGCCTCTCTTTGTTTTCTAATCTCGTCAATTTGGCTTGGGTTAATAGTCGGTTCTACACTGGGTTGTTGAGTAGGTTTTTCTCTAAATATTAAATCAATACCCCTAACAAAAAAATAAACAATCAGCGATATAGCAATCAAAATAATGACACTTACTAATGCTTTTTTATAATCTGTCTTCGTATTGCTATTCTGATTTTCTCTATGTGAGTCTTGCTGGTTCATAATTTTGTTTATCTTTGTTATCTAAACTTTTTTCTTTCAAAAAACTACTCCAGTATAGAAATATAGATACTAATATAAGTAATATGTGAAGATAATGAGGCATCTCTATCCAATCCTTTTTAAAGTCATTGAAAACATTTTTATCAGTGAAACTTAAAACGAAGTTTGACCAAGTAAAAACTATGATTGGTAATAAGAAAGTGATTGTAGTCCCAATAACATCATTCTTCGTAAAATAATTAATTCCTGCTCTTAATATAAATTCAAAAGAAATAAAGCTAAATGTTGGCAGTAGTAAGCCTTTAAATCTCTGAATATTTATAAAGGTTCTTTTGAAAAACATAGGACATTACTATCATACCCTAAATTGTAAGGCAAATAGTAGAAAACGGAGAATTCTACCACCCCCTTACAAACCCAAACTTTGAATAATCAAAATAACCCATAATACTGGTTCTGAAGTCTTCCATCCCCCCCAACAACAAACAAAAACGCGCCCAAAGGCGCGTTTTGTAAAACAATCATAATTTTTACTGCTGGAGAATATTAGCCTGCAAAAGAATCCTTCCGACATTGACTGCGTTGTCGCAGCTTAAATTTAACTCACTTGGCAAAGATGAACTGCTAAGAATTAAAATGCGATAACCATATGCCGGCAGATTGTAAGATTGAGCCCCTACATTTATCGTTTTAGCTTGAGCAGATCGGTTATCAATCATTATGCTAGTTCCGTTTTTAAAAGTAATATCAGCCGGGTTGGGTTGGCATCGTTCATCAAACTGGATTCTTTTCCCTTCGTATTGAGTGACTGCCGCCGAATAGGTCTGAACTTGAGTCTGGGTAAAAGAAGTTCCGCCTCCAGAAGTGGAACCGCCTGATTGCGGCGTTGGACTCGCCGTCGGCGTAACCGTTTGCATCACCCTCTCTTCTTGCCCTTTAAATTCCCACAAATTCCATACGACCAAAACTACAACAATAATGACCGCTAACGAAATCCACCTATTAGAAGACATCAAGACTGATTTGCTTAAATCGGGAAGCCGCTGAAAACAGCTCTCACGAAAATAAACAAAATTTAATTACTTTCTATCTTAATTGATTCGCTCCATTAGTAAAAGTGAATAACTTTTAATTATCCACCATTGATATTTGTAAGATTAGTAAATAAAATGAATAGTAAACCTTAATAAAGTTTGAAATAAATATGCCGAAACAATTTTTAAACGTCAAACAAGTAGCTAAAATTCTTGGAGTGACGTCCTTGACCATCCGCAATTGGGACAAAAAGGGCAAGCTTCAAGCCTATCGCAATCCAATCAACAATTATCGGGTTTATAAAATTGATGATGTGGAAAAACTTCTTGAAGGAATAGAGAACAGCAAAGGAATAGCCGGAGAAATAAAAACAGCTCCTGAGCCTAAATTTAAAAAAATCCCAGTCGAAGAGCTTTAAAAAATCAAAGCTACATCAATTCTTCCAAAGATTCTTTATAATAAGAAACAGCTCTTGTTGCCTCCGGGTGGCTTAATTTAAAACCGGTTTTATGGGCGATCCTATTTCTGATTTTATGGGCTTCCCAAAGCAGATCAATACTCTTTAGTTCATCTTTCTCCACACTGGTTAGCCTTTCAGCCATTGACTCACCCTTATATCCTTTTTGAATCAATAAATTATCGGCTAATTTATCGGCCTCAATAATCGCCAGTTTCCAGTCGCTTTCATTGTCTGAATTAAGGTGGCCTAAAACTCCCTGCCAACCATCTTTAAACTGATCAAAATCAATCCCCTCTCTTTTTTCTTTGACTGCTTTTTTTGATTTTAGGCCCTTTGCCTTCCCCAAAAAGAAAAAAGTTGAGATCAAAAAAATTAAAATCAAGATGCTTGAAAAAAATATAATAAAGCTAATTATGCTCATAATTATGCGCAGTCCTCAAAATAACGGCCTCGTCAAAATGTTTTCCAATCAGCTGTAGGCCGACCGGTAAATTATTTACAAAACCGCAAGGCACTGACAATGCCGGCACGCCGGCTAAATTAATGGCTACGGTATAAACATCTGATAAGTACATTGTCAGGGGATCTTTAACTTTTTCGCCTAGTTTAAAAGCAACTGTCGGTGCAGTCGGCCCGGCAATCACATCAACTTTTTTAAAAGCCTCATCAAAATCTTTTTTAATCAAGGCTCTCACCTGCTGAGCTTTTTTATAATAAGCATTATAATAGCCGGCTGATAAAGCATAGGTGCCAAGCATAATTCTTCGCCTCGCCTCTTCCCCAAAACCGCCTTCCCTGCTTTTAAGATAAGTATCAATCAAATTTTTAGCTTTTGCCGAAAAACCGTATTTTATTCCGTCATAGCGGGCCAAATTAGATGAAACCTCGCAAGGCATAATAATATAGTAGCTAGCCAAAGCATATTCGGAATGAGGCAAAGAAATATCAATGATCTCGGCGCCCAAATTCTGCAGTTTTGAAATTGCCTTCTGAATAACATTATTAACCTTGCCATCCAAACCTTCGCTAAAGTATTCTTTAGGAATACCGATTTTCAAGCCCTTGATGGATTTATCAATTCCAGAAGTGTAATCAGGGGCTTCTTTCGGGACCGCAGTTGAATCAAATTTGTCAGAGCCAGCGATAATATTTAAAACTAAGGCGGCATCATAAGAGTTTTTAGTTATTGGCCCGATCTGGTCCAAAGACGAAGCCATGGCCATTAAACCATGGCGAGACACTCGGCCATAAGTTGGTTTAAGTCCCACTACCCCACAAAAACTCGCTGGCAAACGGATTGAACCGCCAGTATCAGAACCTAAAGCAAAAATAGATAACCCTGCAACCACGGCTGCGGCTGATCCGCCGGATGAACCGCCCGGAACGCGAGTCAAATCATGCGGATTTTTTGTCGGCCCAAAAGCAGAATTTTCGGTTGAAGAACCCATGGCAAATTCATCCAAATTGGTCTTACCTAAAAACACTGCGCCCGCTCCACGAAGTTTTTTTATCACTGTGGCGTCGTAAGTGGAAATATAATTTTCTAAAATTTTAGAAGCAGCGGTGCAACCCGTGCCATTAATAAGTATATTGTCTTTTATGGCGCAGGGCACTCCAGCTAAAACTCCTTTATTAACTTCTGGTTCTTCATTTTTAAAAACACTCAAATAGGCGTTTAAGTCGGGGTTCTTTTTTTTGATTGATTTTAAAAATTCCTGCCGAAGTTCTTCTTGTGAAAATTCTTTCTTATCCAAGCCTCTTTTAACTTCTCTAATTGTCAGGTTCTTTATATTCATTTATTCTCAAGCACCGGTTTTGTTTTTATGAAATTATCTTCTCTTTCTGCCGCTTGGCTGATTATTTGTTTAACTTTTTCAATATCAAGTTGATGAAAATTTTCATCTTTTCTTAAAACATTTTTCAGACCGGTCACTAAAGCTAATGGCTCCACGTTTTTCGTATCAACTTCGTTTAGCATTTCCATATAGTCCAAAATCCCGCCAAGGTCCTTTAAGTATTTTTTTTTCTCTTTTCCGCTTAAGCCCAATCGGGCCAGCTTTGCGATGTGCTTCACGTCTTTTTTGCTTAATGCCATAACATTGCTATTCTATCATAGATAAAAACTCTTTTTCAGTGATTATTTTAACACCAAGTTTTTTAGCCTTTTCATATTTAGAGCCGGGTTCGTAACCGGCAATCACATAATCCACGTTTTTAGAAATATCTGAAGAAACATCGGCGCCAAGAGATCTTGCTTTATTCTGGGCATCTTCGCGAGTCATCGTTTCCATACTGCCGGTAAAAACAAAGGTCTTGCCCTGAAACTTTGTCATTGCCTTGGTAATTTTAAATTCCTTTGGCTTCACTCCGGCCTTTTTAAATTTATTCAAAAGATTCTGATTATATTTGTTTCGAAACCAATCATAAACGCTTTTAGCCACAACGAGACCGATATTTGGAATTTTAGATAAAGTTTCTAAAGAAGCATCGGCTAATTTTTGGATGCTTCCGAATTTTTTAGCCAAATCAAAAGCGGTTTCCTCGCCAACATGGCGAATCCCCAAAGCGAAAATAAATTTATCTAAAGACTGATTTTTCTTTTCTTGAATTGCCTTAATCGTGTTTACAGCTGATTTTTCGGCAAAACGAGGCAAGTTCATTAAATCTTCTTTTTTTAAAGAATAAAGATCAGGGGCATTTTTTATCAATCCGGCATCCATAAAACTATCAATAATTTTTGGTCCGACACCTTCTATATCCATAGTATTTCGACCAGTAAAATGGTAAATCGCTTCTCTTTTGATGGCTGGACAATTTTTATTTGTGCATCGAAAAGCTGCTTCGCCCTCTTTTCTCTTAACTAGATTGCCGCATACCGGGCATTTTTTAGGCATATGGAATTCTTTTTCTTTGCCGGTTCTTAATTCCTTCAAAACTTTGATTACGTTCGGGATTACATCGCCGGCTCGGCCAACCACTACTGTATCGCCAATCTTAATTCCCAGCCTTCCTATCTCGTCTTCGTTATGAAGCGTGGCTCGGCTCACGATTACTCCGCCGACACCAACTGGTTCGAGAATCGCAATCGGCGTCAAGACACCAGTCCGGCCAACTGAGATAGTAATATCTTTTATTTTAGTCGTCGCCTCTTTAGGAGAAAATTTATAAGCCACTGCCCCTCGCGGAGATTTCCCAACCACGCCTAACTTTCCAAAAACATTTTCATCGTTAACAGTTATTACTATGCCGTCTATTTCATAATCCAGCTTGTCCCTGTTCTTCCCCCAGTAATCGCGAAATTCCTGAACTTCATCCAAATTTTTAACGAATTTATTATGGGAATTAACCTGAAAGCCAAATTTTTCAAGAATCAAATGCTCTTCTTCATGAGTTTTCTGCCCCAAATCAGTGACTAAAGAATAGGCAAAAGAATTCAGTTTCCGCGAAGCAGTTGTTTTAGAATTAAGCTGCCGAAGCGAACCAGCGGCAAAATTTCTCGGATTAGCATAAATTTTTTGGTCTTTCTTTTTTAGTTCCCTGTTAAGCTTTTCAAACTCTTTTTTGTTTATGAAAACCTCTCCCCTGACAGCTAATTCTTCGGGCGCTTTGCCGGATAATTTCAAAGGAATCGCCTCAATAGTTTTTAAGTTTAGAGTTATGTCCTCGCCGATAAGCCCATCGCCCCTTGTTGAACCGCTTTCTAAAATCCCATTTTTATAAATCAGCTCTATGGCTAAACCGTCTATTTTTAGTTCGGCATAAAATCCTTCTTTAATTACTCCTTTCACAAGGCGCCCTAATCTTTCCGTCCAATCTTTCAAATCTTCATATGAAAAAACGTCGTTCAAAGAAAGCATTGGCCTTGGATGCTTAATCTTTTTGAAACTTTCAAGCGGCTTGCCGCCAACTCTTTGTGTCGGCGAATCGGGAGTTATTAAGTCCGGAAATTCCTGTTCTAAATCAAAAAGCTCTTTTTTCAAAGAATCTTCGACTTCTTCAGAAATTAAAGGCTTATCTAAAGTAAGCCGACCATGCCGATATTCAGTGATTAAACCTCTGAGCTTTTCTATTCTTTCTTGAGCTTCTTTTCTGATCATATGGATATGAATTCATATAATTACAAAGAGATTTCTTCTGACCGGCTTATTCCTCTAAACTTTCCTATCACTTTTATCGGCAAAGTGCCAGAAGGGGTGATAAGAGTAAAAGTTGCTCCATTTGTTAAGACAGGCTGATTGGCATCCGGATTTTTGAGTTGATTATAGATCTGCCATTCAATCCCGGATTCAGCCGCATAAAGAGCAGTGATTGAATCAGAATAATTTGAAGTTATTTTTAATTTAGAAGCAAAAATTGAAGTTAAAGTAAAAACAATACTTAAAACTACCCCGATAGTTAAGATTGTATAGACTAGAACCGAGCCTTGTTCAATATTTAATTTATTAAAATTAATTAATTTCATACTAATCGCTTAATACTCGCTGCGAAATAGTAGTTTGTAAATCTATCGCGGCCGCCTGACCCGCTAATCCTCCTGATCTTAAGCTTAAAATTATATTCACTTTTGGCTGCCAGTGATCGCTGACGGTATTTCCAGTTATGCAAAAAATTAACCTGGTTACTTCTATATCAGGATTAGAAATTGTAGTATTGACGCCATTTACCCTTCTTTGAAGCTGGCTGCTGCTTAAAGAATATTGGATCGCTCCGTTAACCGGATGCTGAAAACTAATATTATTAACCGGTGCAGATGGACAATTGGTATTGGCGGTATTTATTGGATTTGCCACTCTTAACTCTCTGGCCATCAATTCTAAAATGAATCTGCCGTTCTCTTCAACTTTTTTAATATTCAAAGCCCGGCGCTGCAAAGTTAAAGCCGAAACAAAAGAACCGCCGGCGATCATTGCCAAAATTGAAAAAATAAACATCGCTACAATCAATTCAATTAATGTAAATCCTTTTTTATTAATCACTGCCAGTTAAATAATCTTTCTTCTGCCTGAATTAATTTAGGAATCCCGCCTTTTTCCTGCCAAGTTATTTCAACTTTCACCACTTTTTCTACTGTTGATGGATTTTGGGCTGAATTTTCGATTATTATTTTTCTTTTAAAAATAGTGTCGGCGCCGGCGACATAATTATAATAACCATTTAAATTCTTTTTTAAAAAAATGTCAGAAAACGGTGCCGGCAACGCAGAATCCCAGCTAATATTATATGTTCCGTTCGGTAACGAAACGCCGAAACTATTGCCCAAATGCCAGTCTTTGTCTCTTATATTTCTGACAACTTCCATGCCTTCCTGAGCAAGATTTGCAGCAATAAGATTATTTTTAATCCTTGCGGCGCTCTTTAAGCTTATGGTTATGGCAAACATCGACCCAACAGCGACTAAAGAAAGCAATGAAACAGAAACGATTACCTCAATTAAAGTAAATCCTTTCCTCATTGGATTGAAATTCTTCCGGCCGTATCAATAGTTACATTTCGGCATATATTCAAATCTTTTTCCAAACAAAGCTGAATTATCACTGAAATGCCGACTGACTTATTGTTATTAATATAAGTCGCCGGATCAGGCGGTTCAAAAAAAATGTCGGAGAAACTGTTCCTAAAAACCACTCCTGCCTCTATTAATTTCAAATCTTCAAAAGTTGAATCAGTACCAGACTGATAATTATGATTTGATGACTGACAATTAGCCGCTCCGCCAAGATGGCCGGCATAAATTCTATAAGTTCTGTTATCCCTGTAATTAATGCCATAGCCGCAGGGAGTAGCTCCGCCAAAATCTGGGCTGGCTGTTGCAAGATTCTGGGCCTTTCTGATGCCTGACTCAAAAACACTTACAGCCCTGGTAAGAGAAGCTCTGTCCTGGCTGGTTTTATAATTAAATAAAATAGCTATGCTTAAAAAGGCTACTATAAACATAATGATCAAAACTTCTATAAGAGTGAAGCCTTTCATTCATTCAAATCTGACTAGAATATCGTCGCCCGATTTTATTTTAATCTTATGGATTTCGCTTGTTTTAATTTTTTCTCCATTTAAATAAAAATTCAGTGTTTTTTCATTCAAGCCGTCTTCTACGTAACCATTTACTTTTAAAATATCAGTCTGATCATCAATAAGGGCATACTTAAATTCTAAATCGCCGGCGCGGCTTGAAGCCAAAACTGCATCCAAAATAGACATCTCTCCGATAAGCTCTCCTTCAAAAGCTCGTTTTTTATTGCCGAAATCAATTTCAAGATAAGCCGTATCTGCCTTGCTTGGCGCTACAAAAAGATCTCTGAAGAATCCGGTATAAAAACCGACAACGATAATTAAAACTACTGCCCAAAAATCCCGATTTTTTAACAAATTTTTGACTTTTAATGATTTTTTGACCATATTCTTAAAATTAATTCGCCGTCAATCAGATCCAAAAAACTGAAACCGGACAATAAAAACAAAATGCTTGCCCCGGCCATTATAGTTCCAAAGGGTATTTTTGTTTTAAGGCCGGCTTTTTTAAAGCCTAATAATATTATAGCAATAATAAAACCAATTAGAAATGTTAAGTAAAAGATATCCACAGAGTTTCTGAGGCCGAAGGCAAAACCAATCCACGAAGCCAGTTTCACATCGCCAAATCCAAGCCACTTGCCTTTTGATATCAAAAATAAAAAAAGATATATTCCGGCAAAAAACGATAAACCGAAAATGGAATTACTAAAAGCACAGCTAATGATACTGCAGTCGGGAAATAGTAAATAAAAAAAGGAAATTATAAAACCAGTTAAAATCAAACTATCTAAGATTATAAAGTGTTTTAAATCTATAAAAGCAATAATAACCAGCAAACTTATTAAAAATAAAACATAGATTAAAAAAAACGGACTGTCTCCAAAAACAAAAAAAGAAATTAAAAACAAAAAACCGGTTGATAGCTCAACCAGCGGATACTGCCAAGAGATTTTAGTTTTGCACTCCCGGCACCGACTCCTTAAAATCAAAAAGCTTAGAATCGGAATATTATCATGCCAGACAATCTCCTTCTGACATTTCTGACATTTTGAAAAACCCAAAATATTTTTATTTGCCGGCAACCTGAAAATCAAGACATTCAAAAAACTGCCAATTATTAAACCAAAAAGAAAAACTAAAATCCATAGCATAAAAACTGAAAGGGGTGCTTTTAGCACCCCTTTCCAAAGCTAAAAAATCCTATTTTGTTCCGACATCGAACACGCAGTTTTCGTTAGAAAGATCGTTATCGGCGCAAGTGCCTGTAGCTGGATCAGCACCATTGGTCAAAACACCCATCCTGCCGGTGCTTCTGGCTGTCCAACCAGTAGTCGTAATATCATCGTCAGTTCTTATGCCCGGATTGCCAATCTCCAACTCTCCCCAAACCTGATACCTTAATGCTTTTCCGCCCGTTAACGGAGCAGTTGAATAACCATATTGGGCTTGATCCAAGGGATCAGTAGTGGCCGTCATTCTTCCGGCACCAAGATATGGAGCCAGAGGATCTCCAGTGTAAAGGCTGACTTGCGGATAAGTCCCGCCATTGTCATCAAAATATTGTTCTATAGCCGTTCTTACCTGGGTAACATCAGAAATTCTCTTGGCATCTCTGGCTTTAGCTCTTGCTCCGCCAAGCTGCAAAAGAAGCAAAGTAGCCAGAACGCCGATAATGGCGATAACAACCAAAAGTTCAATCAAAGTAAAACCCTTATTTCTATCATTTCTTCGACCCATTTTTTAACTAATAATCTCTAGCCTGCAACAAATAATGAAATTATTGGTCGTAAACAATCGGATTATCAGTTGTTAAGTTATCCACAGAGTGGATCCTATCATCCTATTATACTAAACAACGGCAATAAGACGCCAGATACAATTATAAACACCACTAATCCAAAAAATAATATGACGATCGGTTCTATTAAGGACGGCATGTTTCTGATGATTGCGTCTGCTTCATTTGAATAAAATTTTGATATATGTTCCAAGATAAAATCCATTTTTCCGGTCTTTTCTCCAATAATCAGCATCTGGGTGATGATTGGCGGAATAACATCTCTGTGCCGGGAAAAAATTTCTGAAATTCTAAACCCCCGGCTAACTTCATCTTTGGCTTCCATAAGAATATCCTGATAGATTTTGTTTCCAACGACATCTGAAGTTATCTTTAATGCGTCAAGAATTGGAACGCCTGCTTTAACCAAAGTTGAGAGCGTTTCAGAAAGCCTGGCCAAATAAACGCCTTGAGTGGCTTTTTTAAAAAACGGAATTTGTAATTTTAATTTATCATAGGTTTCCCTGCCGCGCTTAGTCTTTATATATTGGCTTGCCCATGCTCCAAGCCCGACAGCCATGCCCAGCCAAACATACCAAAATTGAGTAAGCAGCTTATTGGCGGCAACCAATAATGTTGTTGCGAAAGGAAGCTCCTTAATCCCGGTTTCTTCAAGAATTATAAGAATCTGCGGGATGATCGGGGGCAGATTCAAAGGAGGAAAAGGAAAACCAAAGAACAAAACTATAAAAACTCCTACTACTGCGACCAATAAAACCATCGGATAAATCAAGGCGCCCATAACCCTTGATCTTATCTCTGCTTGTTTTTCCAAATAATCGGCCAAATGATTAAAAACCTGGTGCAGTTTTCCAGACGTTTCTCCTGATTTAACCAGACTTATAAAAAAATTACTAAAGACGTCAGAGTACTTGCTAAGAGCTCCCGATAAGGAGCTGCCAGCATCAACCATCGTTGAAATTTCTTTTAAAACTTTTTTAAAAGGAGGATTAGTCGCCTGCTCGGCTAAAGTATTTAAAGCACTAACCAAGGGGACATCAGCATCAATTAAAGTCGCAAGTTGTCTGGCAAAGAAGACTACATCTTTTCTAGTTATTCTAGCAAAAAAATCACTGATATTTCCTGAAAGAACGCCCCTATCTTTTGCTTCCAAAGATAAAATAGTTAAACCATTCTGATGTAAAATAGAAACAGCCTCGGATTCATTATGAGCTTCGATGACGCCTCTGGTTAAATTGCCATGCTGACTTCTTGCCTGATAAATAAATTTAGCCATTGATTTTAGATTACTTCAATAAATCTTTTAATCCATTCGGATCCAAAGAATAAAAGTATGCCTGTTCCTCGGAAATTTCGTTTTTCATCACTAATTCGGCCAAAGAACGATTAAAAGATACCATCCCCTCATCAAAACTCGTCTCAATAACCAAATTTATCTGATTCAACCGGTTTTCCCTTATCAGATTTCTGATCGCCGAATTAGCAATCAAAACTTCTACCGCCGGGCTAATTTCTCCTTTCAAGTTTGGGATAAGTCTTCTTGAAACAATTCCTGAAAGAGTATTGGCCAGCTGAATTCTGATTTGCGGCTGTTGATCAGCCGGAAAGCTGTCAATAATTCTTTCTACTGTTTGAGCGGCATTATTGGTATGCAAAGAGGTAAAAACCAAATGTCCCGTTTCAGCTGCGGTAACCGCCGCTGACATAGTTTCAAGATCTCTCATCTCACCTACTAAAATAACATCAACATTCTGTCTGAAAGTGGAACGGAGCGCTTTATGAAAGGAAAGAGTGTCATTTAAAACCTCGCGTTGGTCAATAATGCTTTTATCCGGCTTATAAAGATATTCTATAGGATCCTCAATGGTGACAATTTTCCTAGCTTTTTCGTGATTTATTAAATCAATTAAGGAAGCCATAGCCGTGGTTTTACCTTGGCCATTCGGACCCACCACTAAAACAAAACCCTGTTTCAATTCGCTAAAAATCTTAACGACTGGGGGCAAATTCAAATCTTCTATTGTAGGGATCTTTGAAGGCAAAAAACGAAAAGTTGCCGCAGGCAGCCCCTTGGTAATATAAACATTGGTCCTGAATCTCGCTTCACCCAAAGAATACGAAAAATCAACTTCTTTCTCGGCCAAGAACCGAGCTTTATGATTTCCTAATGCGGCTTCGGTTAATCCGACAATCGTTCCTTCGTCTAAAACTTTATAATCATTCAGAGGCGTAAGCTGGCCGTGTAATCTAATTGTCGGGAGATAACCCGGAGACAAATGCAAATCAGAAGCTTTATGTTCAGCCGTATAGCTCAATAACTCATTTAATAATTTTTGATAATCCATAAAAATCAGGCATTTCCAACTTCCGCCACTTCCAGCAGTTCTTCTAACGACACCATTCCTTCCAGCACTTTTAATATTCCATCCTGAAACATGGAAAGCATGCCTTGCTTCTTGGCTTCCTCGCTCAAAGCCGATTCTGATATGCCGGATAAAATCACCTTCTCAACTCCGTCATTTATTTCAAACACTTCAAAAATGGCGACTCGGCCTTTATAGGCCTTGCCTTTACACTCGTCGCATCCGGCATCACTGGCTTTATACACATCAAAAGATTTAGGCAATTTTCTTCCCACTTCTTCCGGCATAGTATCAATTGCTTCTTTGATTATTTTAGTTTCAGCCATATCAGGCTTTGTCTTTATTTTACAGGAAGGGCAAAGCCTTCGTAAGAGGCGTTGGGCCATCGCCAGATTCAAAGTCGGCGCAATCAAATATTTTTCCACGCCCAAATCAATCAGACGGGGAATGACTCCAATGGAATCATTGGTATGGAGAGTCGAAAAAACAAGATGGCCGGTCAAAGAAGCATGAGTAGCTAAATTAGCCGTGTCGGCGTCTCTAATTTCGCCGACCATAATGATATCAGGGTCCTGCCGCAAGATTGAACGAAGACCGGAAGCAAAAGTATAGCCGATCTCTTCCTGAATCTGGGACTGATTTATTCCCGGCAAAAGTATTTCTATGGGGTCTTCAAGAGTAATAATATTAACATCCTCACTGTTTATTTTTCTTAAAATCGCGTAAAGAGTAGTGGTTTTGCCAGACCCCGTCGGCCCGGTAATCAAAATACTTCCAAACGGCTTTTCAATATATTTTTCAATCAGCCCTAAATTTCTTCCGGCAAGCCCAAGGACGGGGAGATCAACCAAGCCGACGGTCGGATCCAAAATTCTCAAAACTATCTTTTCACCGTATCTGGTTGGCAGAGTAGAAACGCGAAAATCAATTTTTTTGTCTCCGACTACTGTTCCAAATCTTCCATCCTGCGGAACCCGGGTCTCATCTATTTTCAAATCAGAAAGGATTTTGATTCTAGTGACAATGGCTGAATGAATAGTTTTGGGCAAAATCAATGAAACGTGCATCTCGCCGTCAGTCCTGAATCTAACCCTGATTTCTTTCTCCTGAGGCTCGATATGAATATCCGAGGCTCTTGTTTCAACGGCATGTTTGATAGTTACGGCCACTGCCTTAATGATCGGCGCCTGTTCCGAAATCTGAGGCAATTGGCTTATTGGCGCCTTTTTTATATCTTCTTTCCCCAATTCCTGACTAAGTTCATCAAGAGCCTCCTTAACTTCACCTACCAAAGTCCGGTATTTTTTTAAAACTCTGGAATAATCCTCAAAATCTATAATATACTTTTCAATTGAAAGACCCTGGTCTTGAGCAATGAATTTTAAAGCTTCAAGAGCATCGTTGTCTTCCGGATTCAAAACTCCGATTCTTAATATATTCTCCTCCCTGTCAAAAGGAACAAACTTATAAAATTCGGCTGTGCTTTCAGGAATGGTCTTTAAAGCATCCGACTTAATCTTATCGTCAGTAATGGCGACGGAAGGCAAACGGTAAAGCTCTGACTTTAAAGAAACCAAATCAGAATCTGAAATTAATCCAGATTCGACAACAGTCTGGGTAAAATCCCGATCCGCTTCCTTTGCTTTTTGTACCAGTTCGTCAGCGGTTCCTTTATCAAAAAACTTCCTTTTAAGAAGCTCTTCAATTAATGTTTGAGGTATTTTTATCATTTTTAGGGACCAAACAAGTTGGTTTTTCCGCTAGGCGATGGCCTTACTGGAATTTCTCCAAAAATCCTCAAATTTTTAAAATCGATATTCTCAAAAACCGAAAAATCTAAGCTTAAACTTTTGAATACTTGGAAACTTGAATACTCTTTTTGAAGATCAGAAGAAATTTCATACTCATTGATTTGCCCCGGCTTCAAAATCTGAAAATAAAACAAAAGGCCGGCTACGGCAGAGAGAAAAATCAAAATAGAAGGCAGGGTCGATTTTGTTTCTTTTTTTACAATTGGCTCTTTTATGATCTGTTCCGGCATTATTTGTTGAAAATAGAGCGCATATAATTTATGCGCTCTGTCCATTATCAAATTTCGGCTGCAGGCGTAAGGTAGCTTGCTTCAAATCTTATATTATAATTTATCGTACTTGACCCCCCAATGGCTTCAGAAGCTATGTCTATATTATTTACTTCAATTAACCTCACGTTTTTTTCCAATAAATCAAAAAAGGTCATTAAAGAATCAAAATTTCCTGAAAGTTTCAAATTAACATTAATTTTATTCACTCCTTCACCAATGGATTCAGAAAGGCTTATTTCTGACAATAAAAGCCCGGAAGCAGAAGTAATTGACTCAATGGAAATCAAAATCTCTGAAACTTCTTTCTGCTTCGGCAACAATTGATCCAACTTTGAAATATTATTTTCATTAGTCTCTATCCCACTGCTTAATTCCTTCACCCGATTCGATATGCTTTGAAGTTCTGCCAACATAATTTCTCTTTGTTCTATGGCTCCCTTGAGCATTCTGGTTTTATCAAAAATAGGCAAAACTAAAAGAAAGAAAATTAAAACTGAAGAAGAAATGATTATTGAAAAAAGGAATTTATTATTCATCTAAAAAATTGGTCATTAAAAGTTAATTTAATACCGAATTCAGTTTGGCCGTTTGTCAGAACTTTTATTTGATTTATGGAAATATCCTGAATCGAATCGTCCGCTAAAAAATTGGCTCCTTGCTTCGCCACGGCTGTTAGATTCGGAGCAATTGCCCTGAACTCGAATTTTAATTCCCCTACAGAAGCAGTTATATAGATGAACCGGACGGAAGGCAAAGTTAACTGCTGGATCTTTTGAAACCCCCTAGACCAAAAGATGTGGCCGCCTAAAAGACTCTGAGCTTGAGAAAGCTTGGTATTAACTTCATTAATCCTGTCTTCTTCTCGCCTGTTCCTTCCGGAATTAAAATTAATCAGAGTCGCATCAAGATTCTGAACTTTGGCCTTAAGAGTTTGATTGTAAAAAAGGAGTCCTCCGTATAAAGCCAAAATTATGATCAAAACAGAAAGAACCGGCCACATATTTTCTTTAGGCCCGACTTGTATTTTTTGAGTTTTTTCAGGAAGAAGCTCTAATTCAGGCATTGTTAGTCGTTCTTGTAATTTTAAACTAAATCTTCCTCATCGCCAACCCGACTGCCACCGATAAAGAAGATTTTAAAGTCGTTAAAACCGGCTCCAAGACTTTATTATACGAAACGTTTTTAAAAGGATCGCCAAGCAAAGTCTCTTTTCCCATCTTCTCGGCAAAATAATTTCTCAGGCCCGGCATATTAGCCTGTCCGCCGGCAAGAATGATTTTATTTATTCTTACTTTTTTATTCTCCTCATAATTTGAAACTACTTTTTTTGCTTCAAGAATAATTAAATCAATCAACGGAGAAATAATGGCAAAGCCCGAAGAACCTGATTTCAGGCCTTCGGTTTTTTTAATTTTTTCGGCTTCTTCAAAACTTACGCCTAATGTTTCGGACAAGGCTTTGGCAACCTCAAATCCTCCCACCTCGTAATTTCTTGAAATTCTTTCAAACTGATCATCGAAAACTGTTATCGACGTGCTCCGCCCGCCCAAATTAACGATTGCCAACGGAGAAATGTTATCTCCCCTTAAGGCCCGGCTTAAAGCAATGTTTTCAAGCTCCAGAGCTTTCAGGTTTAAACCGGCTGATATAAAAATATTTTTATATCTTTCAGTCTGGTCTTTGGGAACAGCCGCCAAAAAAACCTCGACATTGGTATGATCTCCGGCTTGTTTTACGTTAATTATGGACCAATCTAAAACCACTTCCTGCAACGGAATAGGAATGTATTTCCTCGCCTCAAAAGGAATTGCCTTTCCTAAATCTTTTTCAGAAAGATAAGGCATCTCGATGATCGTGGTAAAAGTCAAAAAAGAAGAGATTGAAGCAGTAGTATCTTTGGTTAAAAACTTCCCTTTATTCAAAAGATCTTTTAGTCCGCTTATAAGAATCTGATCATCAAGTTTCGGGACTGATTTATCCTTAGGGATAAAATCAAGAACTCCATAATTTTTTAAATCAAAACGGCCGCCGCCTATTCTGGAAAGCTCGACAATTTTAATGCCTGATGTACCTAAATCAATCCCTAAAATTGATTTTGAGCTAAATAAAGCCATTGATTTCCTATTTAGTATACTCCAAAATAACCTCAATGATAATGAAAAAGTTATTAACAGGCATCGAAAATAACTTTATAGATTTCCTCTTCCCAATCAAATGCGTCGTCTGCAAAAAAGAGACCGGTTTAAAAAGAAAAAACAAGTTAATTTGCACGGACTGCCTTGTAAATCTTTCACCTTCTTTTAATTTTTACTGTCCTATTTGCGAAGCCAGAACCATTGACGCAAAACTTTGTTTTTCCTGTAATTTAATGATCGGGAATACGGAAAATAAATTTTATCTTGACCAGCTTCTTTATCCATTTTCATATAAAGATCAATCTATTCAAAAAATAATTAAATCATTTAAATACTATTTTATTAAAGATTTGGAGGCCCCAATCAGCCGATTAGCTATTAATTACTTAGAAAAAATAAAAAACCAGATTGATTTAAATGATCTGATTTTAATACCGGCACCGCTTCACAAAATAAAATTTAATCAAAGGGGATACAATCAATCAGAGCTAATCGCTGTAAGAATTGCAGAATATTTAAATGCCGAGTTTACTACTGACTGCCTTTCAAAAATAAAACCAACTAAAGACCAGGCCAATCTAAAAGAAGATAAGCGGCTCGAAAATTTAAAAAGCGCTTTTCTTTGCGTTAAGCCGTGGCTGATTACCGGCAAAAGAGTTTTATTAGTTGATGATGTGTATACCACCGGCGCAACAATGTCAGAATGCGCCAGAGTTTTAAAAGAAGCCGGGGCCAAAGAAATAGTTGGTTTAGTTATTGCCCGCGGCTAATAAAAGTGATAATATCAAAGTAAATTTGGAGGGGACGCATAGCGGCTCGTGCAGAAGTTTGCTAAACTTCGACTTCGAAAGGAGTCAGGTGGGTTCGACTCCCACCCCCTCCGTTTATGATTTTAAATATACCTTTAGGTATTCTAAGGTATATTTAAAATCATTTATGGGAGTCGAAGGGCGTTAAAAAAATTGCGACCGAATAGGGAGTAATTTTT
>MHXE01000019.1 GCA_001824375.1 Parcubacteria group bacterium RIFCSPHIGHO2_02_FULL_40_12
AAAAGAAATCATTGATTATTTAACTGGCGAAAACAAAGTAAAAAATGAAACTGCCGTCACAATAGCTAAATTCGCCAATGGCTCTTTGGGTCAAGCCTTAGAATTAGTCCAAAACTTTGATAATTTTAAAAAAAATATTACTCTATTGAATAAACTGGCTAAGGCTGAATTCTCGGAGCGTTTTGAAATAGCTAAGAAAATTTCAGCAGAAGATGACTTTAAAAAAGTAGTGGCTGACTGGTTTTTCTATTCTGCGTCCTTGCCGGACAAAAAAATTGCCAGTCTTTTATTGAATCTTAGCAATATGCTTTCCCACTCCCAGTTTAATCGCAAACTTGCTTTGGAGAATTTCTTAATCAAATTTTAATGCACAAACAGTTGATAGACAATTTAAAAAAAGAGTTTAACGGGATTTTGGAATTTCTTAAAAATGATTTGGCCCAAATTAGGACCGGACGGGCAAATCCGGCATTGGTTGAAAATGTAAAAGTCGATGCTTATGGGAACAAGATGAATCTAAAGGAAGTTGCCAGTATTCTTGCACCAGATGCTAAAACCTTACTTATTCAAATCTGGGACAAGGGATTAATTAATTCAGTAGTAAAGGGGATAGAAGAAAGCCGCTTGGGTTTAACGCCGAATGTGGAAGGGCAAAACATAAAATTAGTGATGCCACCTTTGATCGAAGAAAGAAAAAAAGAATTAACGAAGCTTTTACATGATAAGCTTGAACAATCAAGGATAAGAATTAGGAGAGGTCGCGACGAAGTCTGGCATAAAGTTCAGAATTTGGAGAAGGAAAAGAAGATTTCAGAAGATGATAAGTTCAGGGCCAAGAATGATTTGCAAAAAGTGGTAGATGAGTACAATGGAAAAGTTAAGGAGATGGGGGAAGGGAAAGAAAGAGAATTAAACGGTTAAAATGTTCACCACAATTATTTTCATCATTGTTTTAGGGATATTGGTGCTTGTGCATGAGTTCGGGCATTTTTATGTTGCCAAAAAAGCCGGGATGAAAGTTGAGGAGTTCGGCTTTGGGTTTCCGCCTAGGATTTTCGGAATAAAAAGAGGGGAGACAATTTACTCGATTAATTGGATTCCTTTTGGAGGTTTTGTAAAAATTTACGGCGAAAACGGCGAAAATGAAAATGATCCAAGAAGTTTTGCTTCGAAATCTGCCGGTTCGAAAGCTAAAGTTATAGTTGCCGGCGTGATAATGAATTTTCTTTTGGCCGTAATCTTTTTAAGTTTTGCTAATACTTTTGGCTTAAGAATAGGCTTAATTGATGATGCGACAATTGCCAGAGACATTAAAATCCAGGTAATTCAGGTGTCGTCGGATTCTCCGGCCGAGGCCGCCGGCCTGAAAACTTTTGATGAAATCATAAAAATTAAAAAAGGTAATGATGCAGTCAGCCCGATGCAAGTTGAGGAAGTCCAGAACTTTATAAAAAAATACGGCGGAGAGGAAATAACCATGACTATTAAAAGAAATGGCGGAGAAATTGATTTAAAATTAACTCCAAGGCAAAATCCACCGGCCGGACAGGGAGCAATTGGCATTAATCTAGCCAAAACAGGAATAGTCTTTTTTCCATGGTATGAGGCAATTTGGAGAGGAATTCGTGATACGGTCATAATGACCGCGAATATCACCATTGCATTGGGTCTATTTTTTAAAAATATTTTTATTGATTCCAGTTTGAATGGAGATGTTTCCGGCCCGATTGGAATTGCTGTGATTACCGGCCAGGCTGCCAGCCTTGGCTTTAATTATTTGCTTCAGTTTGTAGCTTTGCTTTCAATAAACTTGGCGGTCTTGAATATTATGCCGTTTCCTGCTCTGGATGGCGGAAGATTACTTTTTATTGGGATTGAAAAATTAAAAGGTTCTCCAGTGCCTAAAAAAATTGAAGGCTTTGTTAATGCGGCCGGATTTGTCTTTTTGATTGCTTTGATGATTTGGATTACAGTTAAAGATGTGTCTAGATTTTTCTAAATGAAGCTGTCAAAATTATTTACCAAAACTCTTCGTGAAGCGCCCAAGGATGAAGAAAGCATAAATGCGAAATTGTTAATTCGGGGCGGTTTTATTTTCAAAAATTCTGCAGGCATTTACACTTTTTTGCCTCTTGGCTGGCGGGTAATTGAAAAGTTGGCAAGGATTGTGCGGGAAGAAATAAATACAATTGGCGGAGAAGAACTTTTTATGCCGGCTTTGGTGGAGAAGAAGTACTGGGAAGCAACCGGCAGATGGGATGTTGAAATCGGTTTTGAAGCAAAAGGCAAAAAAGAAAAAAATTCCGCTTTTGTTCTTGGCTGGTCTCATGAAGATATTTTGACTTCAATGGCCGCCAAATTTATAAGTTCTTACAAAGATCTGCCCCGGGCGGTTTACCAGATTCAGACCAAATTCAGAAATGAATCAAGAGCCAAGTCAGGTCTTTTGCGGGGGCGGGAGTTTTTGATGAAGGATTTATACAGTTTTCATGAATCAGAGAATGATCTTTTTCGATATTATGACTTAGTTAAAAGGGCGTATTTTAGAATTTTCAACCGTTCTGGCTTGGAAGTAATTTATACTCTTGCGGCTGGCGGAGTGTTTACAATAAGCGATACTCATGAATTTCAGGCTTTGTCTTCAGTCGGCGAAGATAAGATTTTT
Organism: Parcubacteria group bacterium RIFCSPHIGHO2_02_FULL_40_12; assembly: GCA_001824375.1. Classification (GTDB taxonomy): domain Bacteria; phylum Patescibacteriota; class Minisyncoccia; order 2-02-FULL-40-12; family 2-02-FULL-40-12; genus 2-02-FULL-40-12. Next base: position 2,666 of record MHXE01000019.1, read on the forward strand.
GTTTGTTCAAAATGCCACTATGCGGAGAATTCAGAAATGTCAAAATTAAAAGACGGCGACAAGTGTCCAAAGTGTGGCGCCGAAATTCAGGGAAAAAAATCGATTGAAGTCGGCAATATTTTTCCTCTCGGCACAAAGTATTCTGAAGCTTTCGACCTGAAATATTCGGATAAAGACGGAAACCAGAAACATGTGGTGATGGGTTCTTACGGAATTGGCATTAGCCGTCTGATGGGAACTATTGTCGAAGTCCATAATGACGGAATGGGAATTCTCTGGCCGGAAGATGTGGCACCTTTCAAAGTTCATTTGATTGTTTTGGATCATAGAAATCAAGAAGCTGATAAAATTTATGAAGATTTAGAAAAATCAGGAGCAGAAGTTTTATATGATGACAGAGTTGAACAAAGCGCCGGTGAAAAATTTGCCGATGCTGATTTGATCGGTTGCCCAATTAGAATAGTAGTTAGCAAAAAAACTTTGGAAAAAGACTCGGCCGAGATAAAATTAAGAGGACAACAAAAAACCGGACTTGTTAAGTTGATTAATTTAGCCGATAAAATATAGATTAGAATTTATATAGATGTTAGATAAACTCTTTGGGGCGTTTTCAAAAGATATCGGCATAGATTTGGGTACAGCAAATACTCTTATTTATGTTAAGGGGCGCGGAATTGTAATAAACGAGCCGTCAGTTGTGGCGGTTAATAGAAAAACCGGTCAGATTATTGCTATCGGGGCTGAAGCTCAGAAAATGGTTGGCAAGACACCGGGATACATTATGGCTTCACGGCCTCTCGTTGCTGGGGTTGTTTCTGATTTTGAAGTGACGGAACAGATGCTTAAATATTTCATTGACCGGATTCATAAAGAATCATTTACTTTGGTGCCGCGTCCCAGGGTAGTCATCGGAATTCCTTCGGGTGTGACCGAAGTTGAGAGGAGAGCAGTTGAAGATGCAACTTTTAATGCCGGTGCCAGAGAGGTTTATTTAATTGAGGAGCCGATGGCCGCCGCCATCGGTGCAAGGCTGCCGATTCATGATCCTAAAGCTAATCTAATAGTCGATATCGGCGGCGGGACAACTGAAGTGGCAGTAATCAGCCTTGGCGGAGTGGTGGCTTCTCAGAGTTTGAGAATCGCCGGAGACAAGCTGAATGAAGACATTATTCAATATCTGAAGGATGAACACCGACTTTTGATCGGGGAGCGCTCGGCTGAAGAAGTAAAAATTACAATTGGTTCAGTCTGGCCTCAAAGCGAGGAGCTTGAAATGGAAGTGAGCGGCCGCGACATCGTTACCGGCCTGCCTAAAGAGATGAAAATTATTTCGTCTGATATCAGAAAAGCGTTGATGCGTTCAACTAGGACGATAATCAACGCCATTAAGGATACGATCGAAGAAACCCCGCCCGAACTGATTTCCGATTTAATCAAAAAATCAATTCATTTAGCCGGCGGCGGCAGTCTCCTTAAAGGATTTGATGTTTTGCTATCTCATGAAACTAAACTGCCGGTAAAGATAATTGACGATCCGTTAACTGCCGTAGTAAGGGGTTGCGGCGTTGTCTTAGAGGACATTGATAAATTAAGAGACATTTTAGTCAATTCTGACAAAGAGCCAGATTTTAAGTAGAATATTGCATGAGAGATTATAGAATTTTTATAGATCATGACAACTTGGAGCCAGAAGAGTTGCTTTTAGAAGCAGTGTCCCCTGATTCCAGAATTGAGAGACCGTTAAAATCAGAATTTTTTATAGCTTTTTATTTCAGTATTTTAGTTGTTTTGGCAATTTTTGCGGCAACAGGTTTTAAATTAAGCATACTAGACAATGATTATTTTACTGCCTTGGCCGTCAAGAACCAGTTTATTAATATTCCGATTTCTCCTCCTCGTGGACTAACTTACTCCCGGGAGGGGACAATTTTAGCGGAAAATAGGGAAACTTATGGACTTTGGCTTCTTCCTTTTAGATTAACGATTAACGAAAAAGAAGAAATTATTGTCAGACTTTCAGAAATTTTAAATCTGTCAATTGAAAATCTAACCGGTTTAATAGAAAAAAATTCAGGGAAGGCTTCTTTTTTGATAGAATCGGATATCAGCGAAGAAAAAAAAGAAAAAATTTCCTCTTTGGGTTCATTGGCTTTGGTTATTGCTAAAAATAACACCCGGGTTTACCCGGATGGTAAATCATTTTCCCATTTGCTTGGTTATGTAAATTTAGTCAATGAAAATGATTTAAGCAAAGATAGTTTTTATCAAACTAACGATCAGATCGGCCGTTTCGGGCTTGAAAGCTACTATGAAAGTTATCTGCGGGGCAAGCGGGGAGAGATTCTTATAAATAGGTTTAGTGATGGAATGCAAGAATTAGAGCCGCATAAAGGAAACAGTTTAGTCTTGAACATTAATTCAAAATTACAAAAAGATATTTATTCTGAACTTGAAAATGGATTAAGGCAGATTGGCCGCGAAGTGGCTGTCGCGGTGGCTCAAGATCCAAGGGACGGCCGAATTCTTTCTTTAATCAGCCTTCCTTCTTTTAATAATAATAGTTTTGTCAGAGGTTTGACTTTGGAAGAATTTAAGGTATTTTTTGAAAATAAAAAAGATCCGCTTTTGAATAGGGTTATTTCCGGACGTTTTTCACCGGGTTCGACGATAAAGCCATTGATTGCTTTGGCCGCCTTAGAAGAAGGAGTAATCAACCCGTCCCAAAAAATAAATGCACCGGGTTTCATTACTATAACTAATCCTTATAATCCGGAAATAGTTTATACTTTCCGAGACTGGAAAAATCATGGCTTGGTTAATATGAGAGAAGCGATTGCCAATTCTTCGGACATTTATTTTTATACTGTCGGCGGAGGATTTTATGACATTAAAGGGCTTGGCATCGAAAGAATTGCCCGTTATTTGAAGATGTTCAAAGTGGATTCGATTTTAGGGATTGATTTGGGGGGCGAAGCGGCCGGATTTGTTCCGGATCCGGAATGGAAAAGGCAAAATAGGGGCGAAATTTGGTATCAAGGCGATACTTTTAATGTATCGATCGGCCAAGGAGATTTATTGATTACTCCTCTTTGGCTGACTTCTTATATTGCCGCCATTGGGAATAATGGTTTTTTATATAAGCCTTTTATTGTAGATAAGATTTTGAATGAAGAGGGAAATATCATTAAAACTTTTGGCCCAGAAGTTTTAGCCAGTTTTAATTTCAATGAAGAGAATTTAAATGTTGTTAAGGAAGGAATGAAGCTTGTGGCTGAAGTCGGAACGGCTAAAGTTTTAGGTGATTTGCCTTTCAAAGTCGGGGCTAAAAGTGGAACAGCCGAAGTAGTCAAAGGCCAGAGCACCAGCTCTTGGATAACCGTTTTCGCTCCCTATGATAATCCACAGATTGCATTGACGATAATGATGGAATCTGGTAAAGAAGGAAGTTATATACCCCATCAGATTGCTTATCGGGTATTAGAAAATTATTTTAAATAATTATAAATATGTATCTAAGTTCAGAAGGATTGAAGAGACTCAAGGAGGAGTTAGAAAAGAAAAAAGGTTCTCGCGCTGAAATTGCCCAAAAGATTCAAGAGGCGAAAGCTCTTGGCGATTTGTCTGAAAATGCCGAGTATCAGGAAGCACTAGCAACACAATCTTTTAATGAAGGCCGGATTATAGAATTGGAGGAAATTTTAAGGCAGGCTCAGGTTATTTCGGAAAGGACGAATCATAAACATGAGGCTGTTGAAATCAGCGCTCAAGTAAAAGTAGAGTCAAAATTCGGGAATCAGCAATTTACCATTGTCGGTTCTTCAGAGGCTGATCCGATAAAAGGCTTTATTTCAAATGAATCTCCGTTAGGCCGGGCTTTTATAGGGCGGAAAAGCGGCCAGGAAGTGGAAGTGGAAACTCCAAAAGGCAAAGTTAAGTATAAGATTTTAGATATTCTATAATTTTTGCTATTCTTTAATTAATGGCTCTTGAAGAAATTAGAAAAGCGAAACTAGAAAAACTAGAAAATATTAAGAAAGCAGGCATTGATCCGTATCCGGCGGAGAGTTTTCGTTCTCATAGAGTTTCAGAGGCTTTAGAGAATTTCGATCAATTATCTGAATCTGGAGAAAAAATCATTCTTACGGGTCGTTTAATGTCTTTAAGAGAGCATGGCAGTTCGACTTTTGGCGACTTAAAGGATGAAAGCGACAAAATACAGCTTTTTCTAAAAAAAGACATAGTAGGGGATAAAGACTATGATTTTTTTGTTGAAAATTTTGATATTGGCGATTTTATCGAGGCAAACGGTGTTTTAATAAAAACAAAAGTCGGAGAGCAAACCCTTGAAATCCAAAGTTATCGAATGCTCACTAAGACTCTTTTACCTTTGCCCGAAAAATGGCATGGATTGCAAGATGTTGAAGAAAGATTTCGAAAAAGGCATCTGGATTTAATTTTTAATCAAGAAGCCAAAGAAAAATTTAAATTAAGGTTTAAAATAATTCAAAGGATAAGAGAGTATTTTTTGAAAGCCGGAGCGATTGAGGTGGAAACCCCGATATTACAGATTATTCCGGGCGGGGCTTTAGCCAAACCTTTTAAAACACACCTGAATACTTTAGATTTAGATCTATATCTTCGGGTTGCCCCGGAACTATTTTTAAAACGCCTATTAATCGGCGGTTTTGAAAAAGTTTTTGAAATCGGCCGGAATTTCAGGAATGAAGGGATTGACCGAGATCATAATCCGGAATTCACTATGCTCGAGGCCTATTTTGCCTACAAAGATTATAATTGGCTGATGGAATTTACGGAGGATCTTTTTATTTATTTAAACAAAGATTTTAAAAAACCATTTAAGAGAGAAAAGTTTATTGAATTATTAAAAAAAGAAACGGGGTTAGATTATGATAATGATACTGAAAAAGATTTTAAAAAATTTGCTGAAAAATCTGGCATAAAAGTTGAAAAAGAAATGACCAAAGCGAATTTAGCCGACGAGATTTTTAAAAAACTAATCAAGCCAAAACTTATAAATCCGACTTTTGTAATTGATCATCCGGTTGATCTATCCCCTTTGGCTAAAAAAATAAGCGACAAAAATGTTGCTCGGTTCCAATTAATTGCGGGTGGTTTTGAATTGACTAATGCGTTTTCGGAACTTAACGATCCGATTGATCAGAAAGAGCGTTTTGAAGAGCAGAAAAAATTAAAAGGCGATGAAGTCCATCCTTATGACAAGGATTTCTTGGAAGCGTTGGAATACGGAATGCCACCGGCTGCCGGGATTGGCATTGGTATCGATAGGTTAGTTATGTTTTTGACTAATTCAGCCAATTTAAAAGAAATAATATTTTTTCCAATAATGAAGCCCCGCGACGGTTAATATGAACTGTTTCATATTTAAAATATGTTAGATATTAAACTCATCCGCCGAAATCCGGAATTAATCAAAGAGGGTCTCAAAAAGAGGAATTTTGACATTGGATTAGTCGATAAAGTTTTAGAACTCGACGAAAGGAGGAGGCATGTCTTGAAAGAATTGGAAAATGAAAGAGCCGAAATAAATAAAAAGTCAAAGGGAATGCCGTCTCCGGCGGAAATAGAAAATCTTAAAAAAGTTAAAGAGAAAATTAAAATACTCGAAAACGAGCTAGGGCTTATTGAAAAGGATTTTAATGCGGCCATGTATTATTTGCCGAATTTGCCTTTGCCTGATGTGCCTGTCGGAAAAAACGAAAAAGACAATAAAGTTTTATACGAAGTTGGTAAAAAACCGAAATTCAATTTTGAGCCGAAGAAACACTATGAGATAGGGGAATCGCTTGACATCATCGACACCCAGCGGGCAGCCAAGGTCTCCGGCTCGCGATTCGGCTATTTAAAAGGCCAAGCCGCGCTTTTGGAGTTTGCCTTGATAAATTTCGCTTTAAAAAAACTTGTTAAAAAAGGTTTTATCCCGATCATTCCGCCGGTTTTAATAAAAGAAGAAATGATGAAAGGAATGGGTTATATTGATACTGAAGTTGATCGGGAAGAAAGATATTTTTTTGAAAAAGATAAGCAGTATTTAGTCGGTACCTCCGAACAAACAGTTGGGCCGATGCATTCAGGCGAGATTTTTGAAAAAAAAGATTTGCCGTTAAGATACATTTCATTTTCTTCTTGTTTCAGGCGCGAAGCCGGCAGTTACGGAAAAGATGTCCGGGGAGTAATGCGGGTTCATCAATTTAACAAATTAGAGATGTTTTCATATTCAAAACCGGAAGATTCCGTATCTGAGCACAAATTATTTTTGGCCATCGAAGAAGAACTAATGAAAGAATTAGCTTTGCCTTATAGGGTTATTCATCTTTCAACCGGAGATTTAGCCAGGCCTTCGGCCTCAACTTTTGACATTGAAACCTGGCTTCCTGGACTTGGTGAGTACAAAGAAACTCACTCGGTTTCAAATACCACTGACTTTCAGTCGCGGCGATTAAATATAAGGATGAGAAGTAAAAATGGAGAATTGGAATTTGTTCATATGCTGAACGGGACGGTCTTTTCTGAAAGACCTATCCTGGCCATTCTCGAAAATTATCAGCAAAAAGACGGTTCAATAAAGATTCCAAAAGCTTTAAAAAAATATATGTAATTATGTATGGCTATCGCGACACTTTAAAAGAAAAACGGAAAAGGCGAAAAGTAAGGATCGCCTTTTTGATTATTTCTTCCTTAACCGCTTTACTTATATTTATCGCTTATGCTTTATTTTTTTCAGGATGGTTTTCAGTAAAACAAATCCAAATCAATGGATATGAAGAAATCTCCGAAGCAGAGATAAAAAATTTAATAGATGGCTATTTGAATAAAAAATATTTATTAAATTACATTAAGCCATTTTCTAATATTATGTTTGCAAACTCAGAAACTATTGAAGAATTTCTTCAGGAGATTTTTCCGATAATAGAAAAAGTTAATGTAGATAAGCAATTATTAACCAAGAATCTAATAATTGAGTTGAATGAAAGGGAAGCTATTGGAATTTGGTGTAAAAGTGAAAGTGATAAGTGTTTTTATTTCGATAGAGAAGGGATTATGTTCAAATCGGCGCTTAGGTTTTCCGGGGAGATTTTTTTAGTCATAGAAGATGCCCGGGGCAGAGATTTTAATCTGACCGATACTTTTGATGACAAAGAACTTTTTAAAAAAATAAGTTTAACAAAGAATATTTTAGATGAGTTGAAACTCATCGGCTATTCTAATTTTTTTCTGCCGAAAGGTTCGTTTGATTTTTGGGTGAAGACAAAGGAGGGATGGTATATTTATATGGATAAAGAAAACGACGTCCGGACCCAGCTTGTGGCCTTAAAGAAATTTTTGGAAGAAAAAATTTCAGCTGGCCGCCGCCAGAACCTCCAATACATTGATCTTCGGGTGAATAACCGGATTTATTATAAATAGAAACCTTACTAGAATTGCCGATACAATCAGGGTACCTCCGCCGTAGATTGTGTCTTGCGGCAATTCTTCATAAAGATACCGGCCATTTACAAGATACTTCCCAATTCAGAAATTGATATCGCGAGCCGGTTTCTTTAGTTTTTAAGAAATTAGCCATACCCCGAGCTAGAACTTCCACACCCAGATAGAATTTCCGATTACGGCTACGGGTTCAAAGCGCTGGAGCCAGATATAGCTTTTTTCTGGATTTTCACGGCTACCCATAAAGAAAGTGGCAGAAACAGCTAAATATCCGCCACCGGTTTTATTAATAAAATCTTGCGCGTTTTTGTATTGTCCGGCCGTGAGCCATTTAACTTTTGCCCTCAAATAATAAACAGGGTCAGACCAGCCAAAATAATCTAAATGAATTTTATCTATCTTATTTTTTTCCACCCATTGACTTAAACGTTTTAAATCTTGCCCCCAGTCTAAATTCGAATCAACTACATAGCGGTATCCGCCCGAAGCTCCGCCAGCCAGCTGATTAAAATAAGTTAAATAATAAGGCCAGACGCGGAGATTTTCTGCCATATACCAACCAAATAGAATGGTAAGCAGTAAATAGTAAACGGTAAGGGATTTTTTAGATTTTTGTTTTATAAAATTTTTAATTCTTGATAATTGACCGCTCACTAAAATAATGGCGAACGGATAAGTCGGCAAAAGATGCCTGACGCCGATATTCAAATTGCTTTTAATGCTCGTCGTCCAATAAATCGCAAGCCATAAAAGCATCGCGAACTCTACGAAGTGATTTTTTAAAAACCATTTTATGTTTGATCCTAAATTTCTAATGCTGGATGGTTTTTTAACCTGCCAGCCCAAATAAGCTAAAGAAAAAACAACAAGTATCCACCAAGCCAAAGGTTCTTTTAAAGCATAAACAATCGGGAAATAAAATCGCCATCCTGCCCCTGAAACTTCTCCCAAGAAATAGGTCGTGTTTCCGCCGACAGCCCTTTGTCCAACCATTAAAAGCCCTAAAACATATTCGCTTAGACCTCTGACAATCGGTTTATCAGCCATAAATGCAGTTAAATCAGCTAAAGTGCGGTTGCCAAACGAACCTAGAATGAATTCGGTATCAGCTCTTTGGCGCTCGGGCGGATAATTTAAGGTAAAAACAGAATAAACCGGCCATATGACAAAGGCGAAGCCGATAATAAAAATTAAAATAGTGCCAAGCAGTTTATTTTTATTTTTTACCAAGGCGAGCACCAAAAAATAGGGGACAATAAGAAAAGTTGAAAATTTGGTTAATATGGCGATGCCAAAAGCGAGACCGGCGAGCCAAGTATTTTTTTTTGTCGGCGATTCGAGATATTTGATGAAAAAGAAGGTTGCCAAAAGAATTCCAAAGAGAGCCGGTACGTCAGTGGTTACAAAACGGGAATGGGCGAGTATCGTCGGTGAAAGAGAAAATAGGGCTAAAGCCGTCAGTGCAGCAAACTGCCCATATAATTTTTTTGTCCATTTATAAATTAAGACCGCGGCTAAAACAAAAAATAAAAGCACTGGGAATTTAACAACTTTAGTTATTAAATCCGCATTATTGTTTGACTGGAAAATCAAAAATCTTCCAAAATCCCACTGGCCGTTAATGTCCTGAAGCCAAAACTTACTTTGAAAGGCGTCTTGGGTTAAATTAAGAAAAAGAAGAGGGAAAGTTGCCAATGCTTTAGCAAGGGGGGGGTGTTCTGGATTCAGCCGATAATCTAAGGCTTTGACATAGCTATATCCAGAACCGACATGGGGTATTTCATCGACAATCAAAGAATCGTTCCAAAAACTGGAAACAGCCAGTATGAGGCTTATAGCTATGATTCCGATTGGTATTAATTTTGTTCTCATTTCATCATCGGCAAAATTATTGCGTTTTTTTCAGTAATGAATCTTTTCTCATCCGGCAAAATATAAAATAGATTTTTTTCTTTTTGTTTTTTTTCAGTATAAGTCTCAGTGATAAACATCACAGTTTGGGCTGGCATTGGGATTCCATTAACCAAAGTTTCTGATGCATTCACAAGCACATATTTCGGCAGTTCTTTCGGCAGTTGATTTATTTGTCTGCCTAATTCAACAAAATCAGCGGTAAAAGCGCCTTGGACTTCCGGTCTTTTGGCCCACTTGTTGAAATACTTGTCATATTCGGCAATCCCAATTGCAAGCATTAGAATTATTAAAGCCACTCCGACGATAAATCTGGCCTCATGTTCTTTTTGATAAGGCGATTCCAAGGGATGAATATCTTTTTCGCGATACCAATGGATTAAAGTTTCAAAAAACCACCAAGTACCTTCAGCCGCAAAAATCATTACTACCGGCAAGACGCCGATTGAACGCAACGCATGAGGAATCCCTTCCCAAGTTAAGAAAGAAGGAGCGAGCATTATAAAAAACCAGCTTAATAATAAAATATGCGAAGTGGCTGGATGGCCGTGTTTTCTTATTTTTTTGAACATTTTTGATATGCTTTTCAGTAAGCCGATTACAAAAAATACTCCAACCGGCCAAAAAAGCAAAGGCTCGCCGCTAAAATTATGCCGCCAATTAAAATCACCGGTGAAATTAAATGAAGCTAAGGTCAGACCCAGGCTTTTTAAAAAGTTTTTTATCGGTTCTTCGGTTTCAAATATTGATACTTGCCCTCCACGGCCTAAAAAGTCAGTCGGGTTTTGCCAGAAATAGAATAAAAGCGGCAAAGCAACTAAAAAGGCGGCTAAGAAAAACAAAGCGAAGCGTCTGATAAATTCATTTCTCAAATGAAGATATTTTTCGTGATTATAATCTCTTTTAATGCTTAACCAATAAGCAAGAAGCAAAAGCATGACTATAAAAGGCACAAAACGAAAAGCAATATAGGTATGAAGTCCAAGACCGAAGAATACTCCGCTTAACGCAAAATCACCGAAACGGAAGTCCTTTAATCCATGCCACAAAAAGTAAAATCCCCAAACCATTAAGAAGGGGATCATTATCGCCCGGAAGCCAATTCGAGAAAAGTTAACATGCCAGAATGAAATGGCCAAATAAAAGCTGGCAAGAGAAGCAATTTGCCAATTAAAAAGAATTCTTGCTAAAAAGTACAGTCCTAAAACTGTCAAAAATCCGAATATTGCCGAAACAATTCTTAAGGCCCAAGGTTCTGCGCCAAAAACTTTTAAAGACAAAGCCTGTATATTTATAAAAAGGCCTTCGCGGCCGTTATTTTCCGGATAGAAAATTTTAAAATCTCCGGTTTCCAGCGCTTCCAAGGCATTATTCCCATTCATTGCTTCGTCCGGATAAAGTCCGGACGGAATTGATTGAATATGCTGAAACCTGAAAATAAAAGCAATGAATAAAATTACAATTAAAATCCATTTCTCTTTGCCCCTCATAGTGATACAATATAAATCTGAATTCATATAATAATTTCGCTCGGTTGAAGTGAATAAACGATTATTCACTTCCCCCTCGCTTATTATTATAATAATACAATGTTTGAGATTATATTCACAGCTTTCCTGTTGATTTTTATCCTCTGGGTTTTATTTTCTCACCATAAAACAACCGAAAAGAAAGCTAGAGCGATTAATATGTCGTTTTTTTTAATTAAGTCGATTGACGAATTTATCCAAGAAGCAGGCTTGATAAATGTTTTTAGAAAGATGCATTTGGAAGGCTGGAATCGTCTTTTGTACGGAGATCCGTATATCAGCCTTGAGAAAATAATAAAAAATGGCATAGCCAAGTATTACATTGCCATTCCTAAAAAATATGAAGAAATTTTGGAACAAAATTCCCATGTTTCAAAAACTGATGGGATGATTTTGCCTGAAGGCAAATACTATGCGGCCGTTTATTTGCATAAAAATCAGTCGTCGATTAAATTCAGCGATTTAAAGCTTCACGAAGAAGAGGGGATAGTTTTACAGATTTTAGCCCGTCATATTCATGACGGCATCAGTCATTTTGAATCGAATGTTCGAGTTTTGGCTTGGGCCGAATCGCTAACCAGAGCCCAAAAAATCTTAAATCTCGAAAGAGTTAAAAGAAGAGTTAATAACAGAATTGTGTTTGACTTTTTTTCAAGGATTTTTGAAAATAGTAAGAGGGTCAAAGTTTCATTTGGGGAATTAAAAAACTTTCTGATAAATAAATTTACCTATTAACAGCAATTCGACGAGTATGAAATTTTCCAAAAAAGACTTAATCTTTAGTTTGATTACCGGTTTTTACACCGGTTTTATCACTTGGAGGATTTTTAATTTTCTCGGAGTGCCCGGATTCGATGGCTTTTCCTACTTTTGGCTTTTGGCCTTTATCCCGTTTCTTTGGGTTTTAGGGGTGAATCTGGGTTATTTTTTAGGTCGGTGGCTAGGTTTTTTCAACCAGTTCGGAAAATTTTCCGCCATCGGATTCACCAATGCGGCGGTTGATTTCGGGATTTTAAATTTATTGATTTTTTACTCCGGCGCATCGGCCGGAATTTTATTCTCCGTGTTTAAAGGCATTTCTTTCACTGCCGCGGCCACTCATGGCTATTTTTGGAATAAATACTGGACATTCGAGGCTGTTAAAACCGATGTAAGCGGACAAGAGTTTTTCAAATTTTTCAGCGTTTCCGTATTAGCCGGCTTGATTAATGTTTTAATCGCTTCGATCGTGGTGAATCTCGTCGGCCCTCAATTAGGCCTTTCGGGCGAGGCCTGGGCCAATCTCGGGGCCGTGGCCGGTTCGGCCGTGGCCCTTATCGCCAGCTTCGCCGGTTTCAGGATGTTTGTTTTTAAAAAATAAGTCTGTTAATATCTCTATTAATGGACTTGGCTCTGTACCGTAAATATCGTCCAAAATCATTCAAGGAAGTCGTTGGTCAGGAGCATATAGTGAAATCGCTTCAAGGAGCTTTAGAGCTTGGCAAAATAAGCCATGCTTATTTGTTTATCGGGCCGCGGGGAACCGGAAAAACGACAATGGCCCGGCTTTTGGCCAAGACTTTGAATTGTGAAAAAAAAGATGCGAACGGAAAAGAGCCTTGCAATATTTGTTTCATCTGCAAAGAATTCAATGAAGGCCGGAATCTCGATTTGACTGAAATAGACGCCGCTTCAAATAGGGGAATAGACGAAATAAGAAATTTAAGGGAATCGGTCAGATTCGGGCCGACTCACTCTTATTACAAAGTTTACATAATTGACGAGGTTCATCAGCTTACTGATGCCGCTTTTAATGCTTTACTGAAAACACTTGAAGAGCCACCAAGCCACGCCATATTTATTTTGGCAAGCACTGAGCCTCAGAAAATACCGGAAACAATCTCCAGCCGCACCCAGCAATTCAATTTTCGCAACTTGACTCAAAGCCAGATTTTGGAAAAATTAAACAGAGTAGCTAAAGCCGAGAAGCTGAATATTGATGATGATGGACTTAAGGTTGTGGCTTTATCGGGCCATGGTTCTTTGCGTGATGCCGAAAGCAATTTAGGTAAATTAATCAGCTTCGGAAGTAAAAAAATAACTTTGGCTGAGGTAGAGGATTTACTTGGGTTTATTCCATTGAAATCGTTTTATGATTTTACCGGGCTTTTGATTTTAGGAAAACGAGAAGAGGCAGTGAGTTTTATAAGCAATCTTTATGATCAGGGGCTAGATTTGGAAGAATTTTCTAAGTCGTTTATTGATTACCTAAGAAAGCTTTTGATTTCAAATTTGAATCCCGCGACTTTGATTAATTTTGCAGGGTATAATCAAGAAGAGACAAGGCTGGTTTTAAGCCAGGCGAAAATTTTAACAAAAGAGCAGATAGTGCGGCTGGTTAAGATTTTTATGAGGGCGAAAGAAGAAATGAAAATCTCGCCGATTCAGCAATTGCCGTTGGAACTGGCGGTGTTGGAGTATTTTGAAAATTGAAACAAATTTAAGATTGATTAAAGAGAGAAAATAATCTATAATTTGGATGTTTTGCCGGGTGGTGAAATGGGTCAAAGTGCCTTGATTTGGCACTTTGGCGAAGCCTTCGCGGAAAATTGCGGGGTCGTCTAATGGTAGGACTGCTCCCTTTGAAGGAGTCTATGAACGTTCGAATCGTTCCCCCGCAGCCACCGAGGGTTTGTCAAAGAGTTAGAAGTCGCCTCGCTTCGCTCGGCGACCAAATCATAAGGAGAATTGGGCTTAAAA
>MHXE01000020.1 GCA_001824375.1 Parcubacteria group bacterium RIFCSPHIGHO2_02_FULL_40_12
AACGTTGGGGCCGCAGCGAATGACCCCTGGGGACTGTTTATCAAAAACACAGCTCTCTGCTAAGCCATAAGGCGCTGTATAGAGGGCGACGCTTGTCCAGTGCTGGAATGTTAACGGTTAAAGTCGTGGCGCAAGCCACGGCGGCGGCCCGAAGCACCAGTAAACGACGGCGATAACCATAATCGTCCAAAGGTTACAGAGCGCGTTGCCTTTGTAAAATCTGGCCGTATGCTGGAAGTCTGATGTGGATAATCCGCTGGTAATATATTACCTTTGGTCTATAATTAAATTAGTGACCAAATATACTGCGTCAGATAATCAGCAGGAAAGCTTGAAAAATATTGGTTGGATAGTTGGTTTTGTAGATGGAGAAGGAACTTTTACTGTAAGTATATTTAAGAATGAAAAAGCGCAAAGAAGATTATGATAATCATCACGAAGATATGTATAAGTACTGCGTGAGATCACTTAAAGATCTAAAAGAAAAAATAATTCCTTTGAATCGAAAATCCAGACCAAAGTTTTCAGAGCTCCTCAGAGACTACACGCCAGACCTCGACGTTACGTCGGGGAAGATATAGTCCGATCCCCGTGGCGACACGGGCGTGGTAGAGAAATTCTATCACTCTAGATTAATCTAGATTAAATTGAGCGCAATTCCTTTCCGGGTAAGTTCCGGAGCGCATGAAAAGCGGAACCACTGGGGGACTGTCTCGGCCACTGGCCCGGTGAAAATGCAGTTGGGGTAAAGATGCCCCATACCCGCACCAAGACGGAAAGACCCCGGAAGCTTTACTGCAGCTTGGTATTGGTCTATGAATTTCGATGCGTAGAATAGTGGGGAGGATTTGAAGCCCCGATTTCGGTCGGGGTGGATCCGACAGTGAAATACCCATCTTCGTAATTTGTAGTTCTAACTGGTGACACCCTAAGAGGAGAAAAAATCTTTTCTTAGGGTGTCATCAAGACAGTGTCTGGTGGGCAGTTTGAATGGGGCGTTTCCCTCCTAAAGAGTAACGGAGGGGTTCATAAGGTTGGCTTAGGGCGGATGGAAATCGCCCTGGACGCATAAAGGCAAAAGCCAGCTTTACTGTAAGGCATACATGCCGCGCAGTTGCGAAAGCAGGACTTAGTGAACCGATAGTTGTTAGTAGGAACGCTAAAGATTAACGGATAAAAGCTACTCCGGGGATAACAGGCTAGTCCCGCCCACGAGTCCATATCTACGGCGGGGATCGGCACCTCGATGTCGGCTCGACTTAGCGCGGGGGTGAAGAAGCTCCCAAGCGTTGGACTGTTCGTCCATTAAAAAGTTACGTGAGCTGGGTTCAAACCGTCGTGAGACAGGTTGGTCCTTATCTGGTGTGGGCGTTTAAAGACCTGAGTGGGGTCGCTCCTAGTACGAGAGGACCGGAGTGAGCGTACCTCTGGTGTACCAGTAGTCCTGCCAAGGGCGTCGCTGGGTAGCTAAGTACGTGAGTGATAAGCGCTGAAAGCATCTAAGCGCGAAACATGCCACAAGATTAGGTCTAGGTCCGTCAGAGACTATGACGTTGATAGGGTTTAGGTGTAAGCGGGGCAATCCGTTTAGCCGAGAACTACTAATAGACCGATTTTATTCCCGCACTTTATCTGTTTTCAATTTTTCGAGATATCTGTAAGGCAGTTATATCGGAGATGCTCCACCTGTTTCCATTCCGAACACAGAAGTGAAATTCTCCAGAGCCGATGATAGTTTCTCGCTAAGCGGGATGCGAAAGTAGGTCGCTGTCTTACAGATATCTTGAAATTTAGATAAAACACGGGCTTCACCCCGTGTTTTGTTGATAATGCCGAAAATTTCTTCTATGATTAGTAAAAATGAAGCGCATTTTAAAGCAAATATTTATTGCCGCCATATTTTTTACAATAATTAGTTCGATTAGTTATTTATTTTATATAAAAGATTCAATTGAACCAACTCCGGCACCGCTAGTTTCTATTCCTTCTCTAGAAATTATTTCTCAAAATATTCTTAAAGTAGCTGACTTAGATTATGATTTTTTAGTTAAAATAAAAAACCCGAATCTTGATTTCGGCGCTGGCAATGCTTCATATGAAGTAAGTATTTTTAGCCGGGACAATAATTTAATAAATATTTTGTCAGGCTCGATCAGTTTGCTGCCCGGGCAGACAAGATATGAAATTATTTCTTCAATAAAATATAATCAAGAAATTTCAGATATCGTTTTTAAAATTACTGATGTTAATTGGCAAAAATTAAAGGAATATATTCCCCAGAGCCTGTTTTTAGTTAAAAATCAAGAATTGGCGTTGGATCAATCCCCAAGATTACGAGCAACTCTATCCAATAATTCAAATTTTGATTTTGATCGGGCGGATGTTTATGCAGTTTTATTCGGCGAGAATGATAAAGTTTTGGCAGTCAATAAAACAGATATCAGGACATTCTTGTCCGGAACCGATAGATTTTTTGAAGTCAGGTGGCTAAAGCCATTTGAGGGTGAAGTTCGGCGAGTGGAGATTAATGCTTATACGGATATGTTTAAAAATGAAAATTTTATAAAACAACATGGAATTCAGGAGAATTTTCAGAGATTTTATTAAATTTGATTTCCCCATTTTTATAGCTATTTTAGGTTTATCCATTTTGGGTCTTTTAAACTTGGCTGGTATTTCTGGGATTGAAAGCGTTTTTTTTCAAAAACAGCTCACCTTTTTTATTATTGGAATTGTTATTTTATTATCTAATCATTTAATTGATTATCGGATTTTTAAAAATCATTCTCTGCCGTCCACGATATTTTTTATAGCAAGCGTTTTACTTTTAATTATGACTTTGCAGGCCGCGCCAGTCCGGGGAGTAACAGCTTGGCTTCATTTTCCATTCGGGATTTCATTTGAGACAGCGGAGATTGTTAAATTGGCCATGATTTTGTTTTTGGCCAGGTACTTTTCTTCAAGAGTTTATCTAAATAATGTTTCTGTAATTTTAATTTCCGGAATTTATGTTTTTTTGGTTCTTTTTCTGGTTTTTTCCCAGCCAGATTTTGGTTCAGCCATTATTTTATTTTTTATCTGGTTGAGTGGGCTTTTTTTATTTGGTTTAACAAAGAGGCAGATTTTGATAGCGGCTATTTTTTTAATTATTATTGTTTTGGTTTTTGGCACTTTTATTCTTGAGCCTTATCAGAAATCAAGAATAACTTCTTTTTTGGAGAGTTTTGGTCAAGGCAGAGAGAGTTATAATGTTTTACAATCTAAAATAGCTATTGGTTCCGGGGGTTTTTGGGGCTTAGGATTAGGTTCTGGTTCGCAGGCTAAATTTGGGATATTGCCGGAAGCAAATACCGATTTTGCCTTGGCTTCTTTAATAGAGCAATTCGGATTTGCTGCTTTAGTTGTCGTCTTATCTCTTTATTTTATTATTTTAAGCCGTTTATTTTCTATTGCCGCAAAAGTCAGGGATGGTTTCTCAAAATTTTTCATCTTTATGTTTTCAGTTTATTTTTTTTCCCATGTAGTAATAAATTTTGGGATGAATTTGGGCCTTGTCCCGGTTACTGGCTTGCCTTTGCCTTTTATTAGCTATGGAGGCAGTTTTTTAATTAGCTTAATGATCGGCTTTTCTATTTTAGAAAATATAAACTCTGTTGCGTTTCGCGACAGAGTTTGAAATTAAGATTAGGGGCTTATCCACAAATTCAGGCCATTTGTGGATAAGCCCCTTGACAACCCTTTTTTTATTAATATACTTTCATAGGCAGGCTTTTTAGTCTTTTTTGATAATATATGCCTTCCCCTTTGTTTTTGGGGAGGCAATTAGCCTTGGGTATTACCCGGCAATCCAACAATTAAATAAGAAAATATAACCCTAACCCCTTCTATATAGAGAAGGGTGAGTGTTTTTTTGTTCAAACGAAGGTTTCAGCGACAGCGATTCCCGGTTTCGCACGGGAACCTTCAATGAAAAGACTGGGATCGCCTTGCATGATTCCTTAATTTAGTTTAAATCAGATGCTTCAAGAAAAAATATTCTCAAAATATAAAACAGATTCAGCTATGCCTTTGAATTTAATTAAGATGCAGCTTGATTCTTATGAGAATTTTTTGGCTAAAGGATTGAAAAACATTTTTAGAGAAGCATCGCCGATCAGCGACTGGACCGGGAAAGAAGCCAATCTTAATTTTGTTGATTTTAAAATTGAGCAGCCGAGATTTGATGATCAGACAGCCAAAGAAAAAAATATTACTTACGAAGCCCCGTTACGCGTTAAATTGCTTTTTGAAAATAAAAAAACCGGCCAGAAAAAAGAACAGGAAGTTTATTTTGCCGACATCCCCCTGATGACCAAAAGGGGGACTTTTGTTATTAATGGGATTGAAAGAGTAGTTGTCTCACAGCTTATAAGAAGCCCCGGCGTATTTTTCACTCTTTCCAAGGCCAACCGTTATAAGAATCTTTTTGGAGCAAAAATTATTCCTTCGCGTGGTGCCTGGCTGGAGTTTGAAACTGAGCAAAGCGGAGTGATATCGGTCAGAATCGACCGGAAAAGAAAAGTTCCGGTAACCACATTGCTTCGCGCTTTTGGCTATTCAACCGATAAGCAGATTCAAGAATTATTTAAAGACGCTGATACTAATCCGGAAATGAAATATATTGCCGCGACTTTGGTTCAGGATTCTTCCTCAAATCAAGACGAAGGTTTAATAGAAGTTTATCGAAGAATTCGGCCGGGTGATTTCGCTACGCCAGACAATGCCAAGCAGATGATTTTTAATATGTTCTTTAATTTTAGCCGCTATGATTTGTCTGAAGTCGGCCGTCATCGGATTAATCAAAGATTCAGCCAAAAATATCCTTTAATTGAAGAACATCGCTTTTTAAAACCGGAAGACATCGTTTCCATAGTAAAAGAAATTATTAAGTTAAATAACAATCCTTTGGCTTTACCTGATAATATTGACCATTTGGGGAACCGCCGGGTAAAAACTGTCGGCGAACAGCTTCAGGAAAAATTGCGGTTAGCCCTGAACCGGATGGAGAGGATTATAAAAGATAGGATGAGCACGGCTGAATTGGAAATCGCTTTGCCTTCCCAGTTGATTAATTCAAGGCCGTTTATCGCTGCTTTGAAAGAGTTTTTCGCTTCAAGCCAGCTTTCTCAGTTTATGGATCAGACTAATCCGCTTTCTGAACTTGAACATAAAAGAAGGCTTTCAGCCATGGGACCGGGCGGTCTTACCAGAGAGAGAGCCAGTTTTGAAGTAAGAGACGTTCACCCGAGCCATTATGGAAGAATTTGTCCGATTCAAACTTCAGAAGGTCCTAATATCGGTTTAGTCGGGCATTTAGCAGTTTTTGGAAAAGTTTCGCCGCTTGGCTTTATTCTCTCACCTTATCAAAAAGTCAAGAACGAGATGCTTACCGATGAGATAGTTTTTTTAGATGCAACCGAGGAAGAGAAATTTGTTATCGCCCAAGCCGGCACAAAAATAGATGAAAACGGAAAAATAGTTGATAAAAAAGTTGAAGCTAGAATTAAAGGAGAACCAGGAGAAGTGGGATCTTCAGAAGTTGAATTTATTGACATCTCGCCAAAACAGCTGTTTTCGACTGCCACCGCTTTAATCCCTTTTTTGGAACATAATGACGCTAATCGGGCATTGATGGGTTCAAATATGCAACGTCAAGCCGTACCTTTGATTAAGGCAGAAGCGCCTTATGTGATTACTGGCATGGAAAAAAATGTGGCGTATGATTCTGGTTCGGCTTTAATTTCAGAAACCGAAGGCATAGTTGATTTTTTTGACGGCTCGCTGATAAAAATCAGGGGCAAGAACGGTAAATTAAAAGAATACAAACTTTCAAAATTCTCCCGTTCCAATGCCTATACTTCTATAAATCAAAAACCGATAGTTAGAAAAGGAGACAAAATTAAAAATGGCCAGATTATCGCTGATGGCCCGGCAATGGATCAAGGGCAGTTGGCTTTAGGCAAAAATTTGCTGGTGGCTTTCATGTCTTTTGAAGGGGCTAATTTTGAAGACGCTGTTATTATTTCCGAGCGGCTCGTAAAAGACGACACCTTAACTTCCATTCATATTGAAGATTATTCAGTTGATATCAGGGAGACAAAGCTGGGGCCGGAACTTACTACAGCCGACATCCCCAATGTCGGAGAGGAGAGGCTTAAAAATTTGGATATAGACGGAATTGTTAGGATTGGAGCTGAAGTCAGGAGTCAGGATATTTTAGTCGGCAAAATTTCACCTAAAGGCGAAACTGACTTGACTCCCGAGGAAAAACTTTTAAGAGCAATATTTGGCGAGAAATCAAGAGACATAAAAGATACTTCTTTAAGGTTGCCTTTTGGCAAGCAGGGTCGAGTGGTTGGAGTTAAAATTTTTTCCCGTGACCAAGGCGACAAACTGCTAAGCGGGGTTATCAGGAAAATCCAGATTTCGATTGCTCAAACCCGTAAAATTCAAGTTGGTGATAAAATGGCTGGCCGGCACGGGAACAAAGGCGTTATCTCAGTGATTTTGTCGGAAGAAGAGATGCCGTTTTTGGAGGATGGCACTCCAGTCGACATTGTTTTAAATCCTTTGGGAATAATTTCCAGAATGAATATAGGCCAGATCTTGGAAACTCATTTGGGCTTAGCCGCGAAGAAGCTGAATTATCGAGCCGTGGTGCCGGCAATGTCCGGACCGAGTGAAGAAGTAGTTATAGAAGAATTAAAAAAGGCAGACCTGCCTCAAGACGGAAAAGTTATTTTATATGACGGCAAGACCGGCCAGCCTTTCAAACAAAAAGTCACCGTCGGGATAATTTATTTTATGAAACTGCTTCATATGGTGGAGGACAAGCTCCATATGCGTTCAGTCGGGCCGTATTCTTTGATTACCCAGCAGCCCCTTGGCGGAAAAGCTCAAGGCGGAGGCCAGAGATTCGGTGAAATGGAAGTTTGGGCTTTGGAAGGTTATGGCGCTGCTTATACATTACAGGAAATGCTGACGATTAAATCGGACGATGTTTTGGGTCGAGCCAAAACCTATGAAGCAATCGTCAACGGAGAAGAAATCAAGGCGCCTCACGTGCCAGAATCGTTTAAAGTGCTTTTGTCAGAAATTAAAGGATTGGGATTAAATGTCGAGTTGTTAGAAAGATAATATTTATGGATTTTAATTCAATCAGACTGCGTTTAGCTTCGCCGGATGAAATATTAAGCTGGTCAAATGGCGAAGTGATTAAGCCGGAAACGATAAATTACCGAACTCAAAGACCGGAGCCGGAGGGTTTATTTTCCGAAAAAATCTTTGGGCCGGAAAGAGACTTTGAATGCTACTGCGGCAAGTACCGAAAAATTCGCTACAAAGGAATTATCTGCGACCGTTGCGGAGTAGAGGTCACCCGTTCAATTGTCAGACGGGAGAGGTTTGGTCACATAAAGCTTGCTTCGCCGGTTTCCCATATCTGGTTTTTGCGCGGAGTTCCGAGCCGAATGGCCATGATTTTAGATGTATCTTTGCCTGATCTTGAAAAAGTGATTTATTTTTCAAGCTACATAATTACTCATGTCAACGAAGAGGCAAAAACCGAAGCAATGAAAAAAATTGACCAAGAATTCAGAGGCAGGCTAAAAGAGTCTAAAAACGAAGAAGAAAAAGAGAAATTTAAAATTCTGAAAGAAAAAGAAAGAATAATTCTCAAAGACATCAAGAAATACAAAATTATCTCGGAACTGGAATTTCGTGAATTATCTTTGAAATACGGCGAAGTTTTTGAAGTTGGAATCGGCGCCGAGGCAATTAAGAAAATTTTTGAAGAAGTTGATTTGGGAAATCGGGTCAAAGAATTGGAGCAGAGTCTGGCTATTACCGAAAACCCGCTCCAGGTTAAAAAAATGACCCGGCGCCTGAAATTGCTTAAAGGCTTCATTATTTCGAGTTCCCGGCCGGAATGGATGTTTCTTGAAATAGTTCCGGTTATTCCGCCGGCTTTAAGGCCAATGGTTCAATTGGACGGCGGACGCTACGCCACTTCAGATTTGAATGATTTATACCGTCGAGTTATTAACCGGAATAATCGGTTAAAGCATCTTCTTGAACTTAAAGCCCCTGAAGTAATCACCAGAAACGAAAAAAGAATGCTTCAGGAAGCGGTTGATGCTTTGATTGATAATGGAATGAGAAAGGGGCAAGCCCTGACTCAAGCCACGGTAGGACAAAAAAGAAGCTTAAAATCCCTCTCCGATATTTTAAAAGGCAAGCAGGGCCGGTTCAGGCAGAATCTTTTGGGCAAAAGAGTTGATTATTCGGGAAGGAGCGTCATTGTCATTGGCCCGGAACTTAGAATTGACGAGTGTGGTCTGCCAAAATACATGGCCTTGGAGCTTTTTAGGCCTTTTGTGATTAATCGGTTAATTGCGAAAGGGCTGGTGAATAACATTCGTGCTGCCGGAAAATTTATCGAGACCGAATCTCCCGAAGTCTGGGAAGCCCTAGAAGAAGTAATTAAGCATAAGCTCGTGTTGTTAAATCGGGCACCGACTCTGCATCGTCTTGGCGTCCAAGCATTTCATCCTCGGTTGCATGAAGGTAAAGCTATAAGGATCCCGGCTTTGCCGACAACCGCTTTTAACGCTGATTTTGACGGCGATCAAATGGCCGTGCATTTGCCTTTATCCGAGGACGCCCAAGCTGAAGCAAGGAATTTAATGCTGGCATCACGCGGAATTTTAAAACCGGCTACCGGCGAACCGGTTGCTGTTCCAACTAAAGACATCGTTTTGGGATGCTATTATTTGACGATGATGGTCGACGGTTTAAAGGGAGAGGGCAAAATTTTCTCGGCAAAAGAAGAATGTTTAAATGCTTTTGAGAATGACGTGATTGAGTTGCAGGCCAAAGTAAAAGTTAGGATGGCTCCAAATGGCAGTGAAAGCAAGGAAGAAATAGTTGAAACGACTGCCGGGAGAATAATTTTTAATGAAATTCTTCCGCTAGATTTATCTTTTATAAATAAAACTTTAAATCAAGTCGATCTTAAAAGGCTGGAAATGGAAGTTTTGGATAAATACGGATTTAGTGATAAAACAGTTTGGTTCCTGAACGATTTGAAAAATTTAGGTTTTAATTATGCTACTATTTCCGGGATTTCCTGGTCAGTTTTTGATTTAAAAATTCCTAAAGAAAAAGAAGAAATTATTAATACCGCTCAGAAATTGGCCGACGAAAACGAAATGCTTTATGAACAGGGCCTTTTAACCAAATATGAAAGGAGATCAAAGGCAATTGAAATTTGGACCGATGCCAAATCAAAACTAAGCGAATATGTGAAAAAAGTGCTTCCTTTGACCAGTTCTGTCAGGATTATGGTTGATTCCAAAGCCAGAGGCTCGTGGTCAGTAGTTGATCAGCTGATGGGAATGAGAGGTCTTTTTACCAATCCGGCCGGAGAAATTATTGAACTGCCAGTGAAGAATTCGTTCAAAGAAGGTTTGACTGTTCTGGAATACTTTATTTCTACTCATGGTGCCAGAAAAGGTTTGGCTGACACCGCCCTTCGGACGGCTACGGCTGGTTATTTGACCCGTCGTTTAGTTGACGTCGTTCAGGATTTAGTTGTTCAAGAAGAAGACTGCAAAGATAAGGAAGGTTTTGTAATTAATGCCAAAGACAGCGAGGCCATTTCGGAAAATTTAGGCAAACGGGTGATGGGCCGGGTTTCTCTTGAAGAAATTAAAGACGAGAATGGAAAAGGGGTGATTAAAAAAGGAGATTTGATATCCCGTAAGCAGGCCGAAGAAGTTGACCGGCTTAAACTAGATAAGTTAAGAGTCAGAAACTTAATCAGTTGTAAATCAAGAAGAGGAGTTTGCCGTATTTGCTATGGTTATGATTTATCAAAAAATCAGACTGTTGAATTGGGCGAAGCAGTCGGGATTATCACTGCTCAGGCCATCGGTGAACCGGGTACTCAGTTGACGATGAGAACTTTTCATACGGGAGGTGTAGCTGGCGGAGGCGACATCACGCTCGGATTGCCCAGAGTCGAGGAAATTTTTGAAGTCAGGTTGCCGTCTTCCAAGGGAATAATTTCTGATATTGAAGGCAAAGTTTTTTCTATAGAGCATAAGGATAATCAAAAAGTTATTAAAATTGAAATTTTTGATACAAAAGAAATAAGGGAATATGTTTTGCCGCCTTTGACTTCAGAGGCAGTGGCGGAAGGAGAATTAGTCGTGAGGGGACAGCAGTTGTCAGAAGGCAGTCTTGACTTGAATGAATTGTTCCGCCTCGGAGAAAAACCAGAGGTTAGCCGCTATATTATTCGGGAAATCAAGAATGTTTATTTTACTTCGGGAGAAGCGATTAACGACAAGCATATTGAGATGATAATTCGTCAGATGTTTTCGCGGGTTAGAATTTTGGATGGCGGAGACTCAACTTTTATTCCCGGAGAAGTGCTTGAATTGAACAGAGTTTTAATTGAAAATGACAAACTTAAGGAAGCCGGCAAAAATCAGGCTAAATATGAGCAGTTGCTTTTGGGCATTACCAAAGTGGCTTTAACCACTGAGAGTTTCCTTTCAGCGGCTTCGTTCCAAGAAACAGCCAGAGTCTTAATTGATGCGGCCACCAGTGGAAAAGTTGATACTCTTCGCGGTTTAAAAGAGAATGTTATTATCGGACGGCTGATTCCGGCCGGGACGGGGTTTAAAGCAAGAACAGAGGGTAGGCCAGTATAAAAAAGAAAAGCTTTTAAAATTGGTTATACACGGGCTATGTGATAAACTATTTTCTGATGGGAAGAAAGAAAAAGAAGCTGAAAAACAAGGAGATTGACGGGGAGGAATCTAAAAAAGGTTCTCGGTTAAGTCCTGAAACCCAAAACAGTGTTTTTGCAATATCTTGTTTTGTTTTGGTGGTTCTCACGATTTTAAGTTTTATCGACAAAGGCGGCCGAGCCGGTGATTTATTCAATAATTTTTCTCATATTTTATTCGGCTGGGGTTTTTTTATAATTCCGATTGCTTTTCTTCTGCTTGGCATCTCTTTTTTTAAGTTTTATGCCCGCGAATCCAAAACTCCTTCAATTTTGGGAGTCGGCATTTTTGTTCTGGCTGTTTTAGGCATATTTTTTATTGTCGGCAATGACCAAATTTTTCAGAATCGGGTCAGCCAAAGCGGTTATCTCGGCGTTATTTTCGGCTACCCTTTGCTTAGTTTTTTTGGCTTCGCTTCTTCTCTGATAATTTTACTGGCCGCGATTTTTATTTCATTTTTAGTTTCAATGGATATTCCATTGCATCGGTTGATTTTTAAAGATGATGAAGAAGGTGAAGATGGAATTAAAGGGGAATTAAAAGAAGACGAATTAGTAATCAAGCATGGCGGCAACGGAATTAAATCGGCCTTTGAGGTAAAAGCGATAAAAATGGATAAAAAGAGCGAATCTCCTTCCGCTAAAGCTACGGAGGGCGAGGATGAAGAAGAGCCTGAATTCAACATTAAAGTTTCAAGCCGGAAATGGAAGCTTCCGCCGCTTGATTTGTTAAAAGGCGACAGTGATATTCCTAAGGCCGGCGATGTTGCCGCTTCGGCCGCGGTAATCAGAAAAACTCTTTCGAATTTCGGAATTGATGTTGAGATGGGAGAGATAAATGTCGGACCAACCGTGACTCAATACACTTTGCGGCCGGCCGTAGGAGTAAAGCTTTCAAAGATAACTTCTTTGAATAGCGATCTTGCTTTGTCTTTAGCCAGCCATCCTATTCGAATTGAGGCGCCGATCCCCGGCAAATCCTTGGTTGGGATCGAAGTGCCAAACCATAAGGCCGCCTTGGTCGGCCTTAAAAACCTTCTTGAAGCCGATCAGTTCAAGGATGCTCCCTATTTTCTGCCTTTGGCTTTAGGACGCGATGTGGCTGGCTATCCTATTTTTGGACCGCTTGAAAAAATGCCCCATCTTTTGATTGCCGGTGCCACGGGCAGCGGTAAATCAGTAGCTATAAATTCTATTATTCTGTCATTGCTTTATAAGCATTCGCCTGATCTTTTGAAATTCATAATGATTGATCCCAAGAGGGTGGAGCTGACCCCATACAATGATATTCCTCATTTGATTACCCCGGTTATCGTTGACAATAAAAAATCGATTAATGCCTTGCGCTGGCTGGTGAAAGAAATGGAAAGAAGATATGAGGTGATTTCGCATTCCCGCACCAGAGACATTTTTTCATATAATTCAAAGCAGATTTCCAAAAAGCAGACGCTGATGCCTTTTATTGTTTTAATAATTGACGAGCTGGCTGATCTCATGGCTGCTTACGGAAGGGATTTGGAAGGTTCGATTGTCCGTCTGGCTCAGATGTCGCGGGCTGTCGGGATTCATTTAATTGTTTCCACCCAAAGGCCTTCAGTTGAAGTAATCACCGGCTTGATTAAGGCGAATATCACTTCCCGGGTTGCTTTTCAGGTGGCTAGCCAGGTTGATTCGAGGACGATTCTGGATATGGCCGGAGCTGAAAAATTGCTTGGTTCAGGAGATATGCTTTATCTTGCCGGCGATACCGGCAAACCAAGGCGTCTTCAGGGGCCTTTTGTTTCAGAGAAAGAAGTCAAAGGTGTTGTCAAATTCCTTAAGGATCAGGAATATGAAAGAGAGGAGGAAAAAATTGGTGAAACACTGGAAGAGTCATTGGCTCAAAGCATTGAAAGTGGTCCTACAATCGGCGGGTCAGGCGGAGATCTTTCGGAAGACGATGATGTGTTGTTTAACGAGGCCAAAGAAACCGTGATTCAGGCCAAAAAAGCTTCGGCTTCTTTGCTTCAAAGGAGATTACGCATTGGCTATGCCCGAGCCGCCAGACTTTTGGATATACTTGAAGAAAAAGGAATAGTTGGGCCGGCTGATGGAGCTAAACCAAGAGAAGTTTTAATTGGACAAGAAAATAAACTGGAAAATAAACTTGAAAATCCAGATGCGTCTTTTGACAATGGCGACGGGGTTGACCAAAATGATGAAGAAGGTATGATTACTTAGGTATGACTAAGAAAGAGGTACAAAAGGTTGACGAAAAAGCTAAAATTATTGATGCCGCGGTAAAGGAAATTAGGGATAAATACGGCGAAGGGGCGATAATGAAGCTTGGTGAGGCGAGACGGGTTGACGTTGACGTTATTCCAACCGGCTCAATTTCTTTGGATATTGCCCTTGGCGTAATGGGCATGCCCCGGGGCAGAGTAGTTGAAATATACGGACCGGAATCAAGCGGCAAGACGACTTTGGCTTTGCATGTTGTGGCCGAAGCCCAAAAACGGGGCGGACAGGCGGCTTTTGTTGATGCCGAACATGCTTTGGATCCGGAATATGCCAAAAAAATCGGCGTAAAGATCGATGATCTATTAATTTCTCAGCCAGATCATGGCGAGCAGGCTCTTGAAATAGTGGAGACTTTAATTAAATCAGGGACAATGGATGTTATTGTGGTTGATTCTGTGGCTGCTTTGACTCCCAAAGCAGAAATTGAAGGAGAAATGGGCCAGCAACATGTTGGTTTGCAGGCCCGCTTAATGTCGCATGCTTTAAGAAAATTAACCGCTGTACTCGCTAAATCAAAAACCGTCTTGATTTTTATAAACCAGATTAGGCATAACATCGGGGTGATGTTTGGCAATCCCGAAACTACGACCGGCGGCAAGGCTCTTAAATTTTATTCCTCGGTAAGAATAGATGTCCGGCGGATTGCCCAAGTCCAGTCGGGTGAAAAAATTATTGGCGGACGGCACCGGGCCAAAGTGGTCAAAAACAAAGTTGCTCCTCCGTTCAGGCAGGCTGAATTTGATATTTTATACAACGAAGGCATCTCGCGGTTTTCTGATTTGGTTAATTCCGGAGTTAAATACGGAATTTTGGCTCGTTCAGGCGCCTGGTATAATTTTGATAAAATTAAACTCGGCCAAGGTTTGGAAAGCGCCCGAAGCTTCTTAAAAGACAACGAAAAAATGGCTCAAGAAATTGCAAAGAAAGTGAGAGATTCCGCGTTTAAGGAAGAGGTTTGAGAGTATGTCGTTAGACGCTATATTTTCTTTCCTGCTTAGGTACTGTTGGAAGCAAGGCTAATTGTCTTGCTATTTTTATCGCTTGAGAGATTCGGCGCTGGTGTTTCTTGCAAAGGTTATTATATTTACCCCTTTTTATTTCCAATTCTTCATTTAAAAATTGTCTCAATTCTTTTGGATTTTTGTAATCAAACTTATAAGTATTTTTTTGACAGACCATGCAAGGCATAAATTCTAAAACGGAACATCCTTTAATTTAACTTCATCTTCTTCAACATCCAAATCAGCAGGCCCGCCTAGCGAGGCCGGCGGTTCGTTTTCGTTGACTACTGGTATTTCTTCTTTTCTCTCTGGAGCTTTAGCGTAAGAGGGTTTATTCATTTTTTCATCCTGCATCCCTTCTCTTTTTGGTTTTGGCCCAAGCTGCAAACTTTCGGTTACCACTTCGGTTCGGTATCTTTTTACTCCATCCTGGCCTTCCCAGCTCCGAGTCTGCAGACGGCCTTCAATCATTACCATTGAACCTTTATTCAAATATTGGTTGGCAATCTGGGCTAAGCGGCCCCAGACTACAACATTATGGAATTCAGAAGATTCATTTTTTTGGCCGGATTGGTCATTCCAGATTCTATTGGTAACCATTCTCAAGCTGGCTACTTCTTGTCCTGAAGGCGTGGTTCTGAATTCGGGATCGCTGGCCAACCTTCCGATTAAATAAACTTTATTTAAATTCATATCACAGTTTTTCTAAAATTTCTTCTATTTTTTTGTCTAATTCTTCAGTTTCTTTTTGGGTGATTTCTGTTGGGACTGCTTCCTTAAGTGGTTTTTCTGTTTTAATTTTAGGCGCTTTGGCTGGCTTGATTTTTTCCTCTTCTTTTTTGATTACCATGTACCTTAATAAATTTTCGTTAAGCACGAGGTTTTTATTTATTTTT
>MHXE01000021.1 GCA_001824375.1 Parcubacteria group bacterium RIFCSPHIGHO2_02_FULL_40_12
CGAGCCGAAAAGTTTTTCGGCAGCAACCTTTTTCACAAAAAGGTTGCTCTCTTGTGCAATTTTAGGCAAGGAACTTGCCTCTTTTATCCATTCCGCCATCGGTTCGAGCCAGCCAGTCCGCTTTTGTTCAAGACGAGTGGATTGTTCCTCCAGCGACTTCTTTTCGCTTAATAATTTTGATTTTTCAAATCGATATGTTTCGCGTTCGATGTCCTGTTTCAAGTAGCCGTCAAGAAATCGCTGGAGTTTCGTGGTGCTCCTTCCCCCATATATTAGAGCATTTAATTGATGATATCGACCATTGAGTCTAATATATAGGGGAAGGAGCAACAGTGGATAAACATTTGCAAAATTCTTTTTGGTTGTGTACTATGAGAACAGTGGTAATACTCATTTCAGATTCTGCAAAAGCGATCCCACCACTAACATAAAAAGTGTCAAAGAACATCTCGAGTCATATTTTAGTAAATTTTTTTATCATTTTTATTAATTAATTTATAAACTTATGTTTAAAGAACCAACAATTCCAGGACAAAATGATCAAACTCAACCGATAGAGTTAGGAGTATAACTATCAGAAATAAAAAGACAAGAGGCAAAAGCAAAAACAGAGAAGGTATTTAAAGTTTTTTGGGAAGCGAGAGATGCATTTGAAGATGCTTTGTTAGTTGCTGGCAAAAAAGCTGGGTGGGATAGTGATCGAATTATGACAGCCATGAAGTCGGTTAACCGTTATCGAGGTGACGAAAAAAGTGAAGTAGGGTCAAATATAATAGACTTTGTTTATGTTCCAGGTGTAGATAAAAGATTGTTACTAGATTTATTACAACAATATGTCTCTACGCAAAATACATATTTGAATACGCTTTTAGCAGAAGCAAAACTAACGGAAGCAGAACCAGAAAAGTAAAAATCTAAAATAGCGATTCTAAGAAAACAGGCACGAAAGTGGCCTGTTTTCTTTTGGATTTTGAGTGCTATTGACAAAATCTGGTGAAGTATGTTAAACTTAGGATACCCTAGATTACCTGATTCTCAGGCAATTGAGAGGGTACTAGTTTCTTGACACTTGCAGTAGCCGACTCCGTCAAAGCACGGGGAGACGAACTGCTAGGGGGAAAGTATGACTCTGTTTGACAAAATTCTTATCTACGTAAGTTCGATGGTGTGTCTGGGATACACCATCATACAGTACGTAGACCCGGGGAGCTTTTACAATACCCCGGGGTCGTTGAAGTACGGCAAAACGATAGTTATTCCAATGGAAGGTCTGATTTTGGCCATTGGTACCTATCTTTTTGTAGATGCAGTGAGAATGATCACTGTTCCTTCGGGATTCGCAGGCCTTCTCTTTTTAATTTATAAACAATTTCCGCCAAAAAATCCAAAACAAAAATTCCCGTTGAATTTCAAAAAACCGAATCCGCATTTCGCCCCGCCACACTGCCCGAATACTTGGACGGCAGAACCCCAAAAATAAAAATGTTCCTTGCTTTTCGGATTTGCTATTCTGCTTTCGTAGAACAGCCGGAGCCGTTTCCCACCCCAGAGAGCCGCGCTTCGCGCGGCCGATGAGTTGAGAGTAGATTGATTTTAGAAAACGCTATTTTATGGTATATTTATTTCAATGCCAGAATCACCGACTTTAGAACAAGAAATATCACAATTAGAACAAACTCTAGCTCAAAAAAGAGAAATTTTGGAGCAACAAAAAGAAAGCGGCCAGATTGAACAAGTGCCACACCAAAAAGAAATTTTAAGAGAAGCAATAAGAGAAAGGATTCAAGCAACGCCTATCCCAGCGGCGCCAGCTCCTCAACCACAACCGCCAGCCGAAACCCCATCTTATTTATCAGAAGAACTTCAGCCAAAAGTTCAGGAGTTGATAAATATGGCTTTTGAAAAATCAGTAGATGAATCAATTAAAACTGCCAAATCAACTCAAAACGCCGCTTTGATTGATGCCTTTCATGATGCTTTAGTTGATGAAATGTATAATTATCTAATTGAAAGAAAAAAAATAGAACTGTTAAATAAATGATCATTACCGCAATAGCTTTGTTTTTAACTTCTATAATTCTTACTTTTATTGTCTGGTTTTTATTTTCTCGTTATAAATCTCGCGGAGTGATTACGAGGGCGTTGAATATGACGCTTTTTTTGGTTCGTTTGCCGCGGGAATTTCCAAAAGAAGGCCAGCAGCAAAAACAAGACAAGGAGTTGATCGGGGTGATGGAACAATTATTATCTTCCTTCACCAGTCTTCATTCAAAAGGGTGGAATAAATTTTCATACGGCGAACCCTATCTTGGTTTGGAGCTGGCCGTCCATCATATCGGCGAGGAAATCCATTTT
Source organism: Parcubacteria group bacterium RIFCSPHIGHO2_02_FULL_40_12 (assembly GCA_001824375.1). Classification (GTDB taxonomy): domain Bacteria; phylum Patescibacteriota; class Minisyncoccia; order 2-02-FULL-40-12; family 2-02-FULL-40-12; genus 2-02-FULL-40-12. The sequence goes on from MHXE01000021.1 coordinate 2,356, forward strand.
TACTTTGCCGCGCCTAAAGCCCACGAAGGGCTCATTGAGAAACAAATTCACGGTTTCTATCCAACCGCTGAAATTACTAAAGTAAAGGACTACAATATTTTCGGCCCACAAGGGATAACTGCCGGTTCTCATTTTAATGTTGGGAATAGTCCGGTTCTACCCTTCAAAACCTACCAAAAACTGGAAACTGATCCATTAGGCGAAATTCTAACATCTATGTCAAAACTGGAAGAAGAAGGCGAGGGTGCGGCTTTGCAGATTCTAATCAAGCCGTCGCATAATTCTGGCTTAAAATCTTTAGCCTTAAAAGTTTCCAAAGAAATGCAGAAGGGTTCCGATTTCAGCGAGGCTTTGAGAAAATCTTCGAAAAGTAAGACTCAAGAATTTATTGAATTTGCCAATCCTTCAACATCTTCATCGCCGCAGGAAAAACCAGAAGAAAAACCAAAAGTAGTGACTCCTTATCATGAAGAAACGGTTAAAGCCCTTATTCAGAAGTCCTCTCGGCCTCTTTTTGACGTAAATATAAGGGCTTTGGCTTCGGCCAATACCAAGGATAGAGCTGAGCAGATTTTACAAGACCTAGAAAACGTTTTTGTTCAGTTTTCATCACCTGACCTCAACTCGTTAAAACCCATCCGTGCCAAAAAAAGAAAACTGCAAAAATTAATCTTCAACTTTTCTTTTCGTTTATTTGACGAGAAGCAGAATATTTACCTTTCAACCGAGGAATTAGCCAGTATTTATCATTTCCCTTTACCAACTACGGCCGCTCCGAGAGTTAAACTCTTAAAAGCAAAACCGGCCGAACCGCCAGCTGATTTGCCAAAAGAAGGAATAATTTTAGGCAAAAATATTTATCGAGGTCAGGAAAAAGAAGTTAGGATACAAAGAGACGACCGAAGAAGGCATTTATACATTATCGGTCAAACCGGCACCGGGAAGACATCTTTTTTAGGGAATTTAATAAAACAAGACATATGGAACGGCGAAGGTGTCTGCGTTATCGATCCTCACGGCGACTTGATTGAAGATGTTTTAGAAAGTATTCCCAAAGAGCGAGTTGAAGATGTGATTGTTTTTAATCCGGCTGACTTGGAAAGACCGTTGGGCTTAAACATGCTGGAGATTGACCCTTCAAAGCCGGAGCAAAAAACTTTTGTGGCCAATGAGATATTAGCTATTGTGAGGTCACTATACAAAGATATTCCCGAAGCTTTTGGGCCGATGTTTGATCAGTATTTTAAAAATTCAATTTTGCTCTTGCTTGACGATTACCAAAACGAAGTGCCTACCTTGGCTGAAATCCCAAAAGTTTTGTCTGATTCTGCTTACCGCAAAGACAAATTAAGCCGGGAAAAGAATCCTTTGGTTAAAAACTTCTGGGAACTGGAAGCGGAAAAAGCCGGCGGCGAAGCATCGCTTGCCAATATGACTCCTTATATCACTTCAAAGTTAAACCCATTTTTAGCCAACGATTATGTCAGACCGATTGTGATTCAAAAACAAAACGCTTTTAATTTCAGAGATGTGATAGATAACAGGAAAATTCTTTTGGTTAATTTATCAAAGGGCAGGATAGGCGATATTAATGCAAACCTTTTGGGTTTAATTACCGTTGGCAAACTTTTAATGGCCGCCTTTTCAAGAGTTGATATTCCGCAGGAACAAAGAAACGACTTTAATTTGTACATTGATGAATTCCAAAATTTCACCACCGACACAATTGCCGTAATTTTATCAGAAGCCAGAAAATACCGCCTTAATTTAATCATTGCTCATCAGTTTATTAAACAGCTTCAGGAAAACATTAAAAATTCAGTTTTTGGCAATGTCGGTTCAATGGTTGTTTTCAGGATCGGAGCCGAAGACGCTGAATTCATGAAAAACCAATTTGAACCGGTCTTCTCGACCCAAGACCTTATGAACATTGATAATTTTAACGCCTATGTTAAATTATTAATCAATAACCAGACATCAAGGCCGTTTAATATCCAGATAATTCCGCCGCAAAAGGGCTATCCAGAAATGGCCCAGTATATTAAAGAACTGTCGCGTCAAAAATACAGTAAATTTTAAACTTGGGTCGAAAGAATTTAGGAATAACTTAATAAATAAAATTATGGAAGGACCAAAATTCGAAAGCGAGAAGCCTGATTTGGGAAAAAGACTGGCTGAAATTAGCGAACAACCCCAAAATCTAAAAGAGGCGTTGAAGTCCATGGAAGGTTTGGAAATGAGGAAAATTTTGGATAAGGAATATGAGCTAAACAGCGCTCAGTCACCAATAGATGCTACAGATCCAAATAGGAGGAGAGAGTATGATGAGTGGGTGCATGCCTTTCATGAAAGTAGACAAGCAACTCAAGAACTAAAAAAAGACTTGGAGCGCAGGATAGAGGCTAGAAAAATGGAAATTTATAAACTGGGAGAAGAACAGAGAAAAATTGAAGGGTAAATCCAGTGCGGGTAATCAAGTTAAAATTCGACCAGTTTTTTTCTCATTCATTTGTCCGACGGCTTGCCAAAGACGCGGTGCTTCTCTTTTTCAAGATTTTTTGCTAAAATAGGTTCTAACTTGGTTGTATAGATTCATCAGGAGAGCGAGCAAGCATTCACATGCTTAAAAAAATCGGGGCAAAATGGTATGTGCTTTCTGAAAAGAAAGGGAAAAGTTTAGGAAGTTATAATACTAAAAAAGATGCAAAAAAACGATTAAGCCAGGTTGAATTTTTTAAGCGTCTGAAGCAGACCAAGGGGATTAAGGAGGGTCGAAAAGGGAGACAAAGATAATGCCGATGTAGTTTTGTAAGAGTACTTTCTGTGGATAGTAGTGCTTGAACGCTAAAGATTTATTGATTACAATAAAAAGTAATCAATGATGTCATTACAGAAAGAAAAACTTAAAAATTTATATATCCAAGAAAAGAAATCTTCTGCAGAAATTGCCAAACTTTTTAATTGTTCTGAACGGACTATAAATTATTGGCTAGCTAAATACGGGGTTAAAAAGCGTTCAATTTCAGAGGCAGTTTATCTTAAATACAATCCTAATGGAAATCCGTTTAAAATTGTAGGTGAACCAAGAACACTAAATATGGCGTATTAACTATCCATTTTGGGAACACAAAGCTTAAAAAAATATTAGATAATATGCTTGCCGATGTAGCTCAGTGGCAGAGCAACTCCATGGTAAATTATTTGCCCACTATTAAGGGAACTTAGTAGTGAATCCCGAATAACGGTTAAAGGCCTGGTATAGGTTCAGACCGTAGCGCTTTAAGCGCTCGAACGACTGACAAGGGGACCCCTGTTGAGGGTTAAGATACAGTCTAATCCTTCCATAAATACATTTTTTATAAATGAGGGTAAAAATGAAGGAGTAGGTCGTGAGTTCAATTCTCACCATCGGCTTTGAGGATCAAAAATTATGAGTCAAGAAAGATTGATACAATTAAGGTGCAGTAATTGCAAAAGAATCAATTATTATATTGGCAGAAGTAAAGGCAAGGATCCGAAATCAGCGGAGAAGAAATTGGAATTAAAGAAATTTTGCAAGTGGTGTAAAAAACACACAATTCATAAAGAAAGCAAAATAAGAGGAAAATAAGAAATGCCATAGCATTTCTTGAATTTCCGTCGCTCGCCTGCCATGAAAGCAAGCTTTTCTGCGGGCTCGTTAGGAAATATAATTTTTCGGGGGCATAAGCTAATGGTAAACTGCTCGCCTCCAGAGCGAGACTTGGGGGTTCAAGTCCCTCTGCCCCCGCCTTGACAACTTTTTATCGGCGTGTTCCCGTTTAGCCGCGATTGAGCGGCGACCCGAGGGCTTAAGTTTTTTATTATTCCATAAATTAGTGGTCTCTAACTATGAGGTAGATCTTATGATTTTCTTGTAAGTCTTTTTTCAGCTTCTCTAAAAGACCCAATTGAGGACGCTTCCCTTTTCTTTTAAAAACCAAACAACTAATAACGTAGGGGTGTTTTAATTTTGCGATTAAAGACTGCCCGATTATTCTTTGGATTCTACTCGTAAGAGGATTTTTTGCGGATGCGGCATATTTAAATTCCAAGACTAAAGAACCAATCTTCGGATGAATAATCAACATATCATAGGTATGCGTCCCGAGTAATTCAATGTTCTGCAACGGTTTAGACTTAGACCATAAATTCTTCTCGTCTTTATTTCTTCCATGATGGTATAAAATATGTTTCTTATCGTTTATTCCTAGTTCTTTTTGTATAAATCTCTTTATAATAGGCAACACTGCAAACTCTAAATCAGACTCATTTTTCAATGATATCGGTAAGGGTAATTTTTCTAGTTTATGTGCGAGTTTCTTAACTATTTTTTCGGAGTCTATTTCCATAGTTACTAAATATCATAGGAAATAATTTATTAGAAGGCCGAAATAAAATTCAGTGATTTTCGTATATTTTGTTTTTATCTAATACAGTTTTTTGATTTTCTGAAACTTGAAGTTTAGTTCGAGCCTTACTCTCCGCGCTGTTGACTTTATTCGCATAATTATATAATATAATTTTTACAGAACTTTAAGACAGGAGAAAGCAAAAGATGAGTGGTATACTGATCGCCATAGAAGGAGTCAGCGGTTCAGGTAAGTCAACTCTTGGGAAATATCTTGAGGGAGAGTTGCTGAAAGACGGGTGGCCAGCGGTTAGAGTGACCACGCGCGAAGAAGAAAAAGAGCACATCTTTCACGCCGCGACCAAAAGTTACGATCTAGAACTAGACTCGGCGGCGCACATGTTCTTTTTTCAAGTTCTCCAAGCTCACAAAGTCGATCGCGCAAAGCGGTTGCTGGAAGGGGGCAATGTCGTAATTGCGAACCGATGGGACATCTCATTCTTTGTGCATACCAGGAATTTCGGGCGTCTTGCCAGGGAATCTGATTTCTTGCGGAAAGAGATCTGCCGTTTGGCCTTTGACGATTTGACTCCAGATCTCGGCATTTATCTTGACGTTTCTGTTGAAAAAGCTCTCGACAGACGTCTCTGGAGGGGCGATGTAATCAACGACATAGAAGAAGAAAAAAGGCTCTACGAGATTACCAAGGCCTCTTATAAATCGTTGCTTGCCGAACGGTGCGAGTGGCAAGTAGTCAACGACAATAACGATTTTGAAGAGGTCAGACAAACGGCACTGGAACTTGCGCGAAAGGCCGTAAAACAACTGCCCCGTTAGGATATCGCTGTCCGCGGGGCAGCACTTTTATTTATGTGTTCAAAATTAAAAGAAATATCGGTTGGTATATTTATTGGTGGCGATTTTATTCCGTCTTACGCCGGTGCGACGAACCGGATGCAATATTTGTCTCGTTATCTTCAACGGGCTGGAGTAAAAATTGTTATTTTTCATGGTTATCGCGGCTGGACAGATTTGCAGCTTATTGCGCGAGAACCATTTAAGACGTACATATTCCCAATTAATCGATATTATAGAGACCTTGATTTTTTAGCTAGTTTGATTCGTAAAGAAAATATCCACATTATCCAATTTAACGATTTAGAACCAATTATTTCACAAGGTGTAAAACTATCTCAAGCTACCGGCGCATACATTGTAGACGAATCGTATTATGTTGTAAGTGATTTAGCAAAAAGTATTGGTGCTTCGGATAATCGTGTTCATTCCATAAAGAAAATAGAAGCTACAGCCGGGAGCGTAATTGATCATATTATTTGTTTAAGTAATAACGACAAGCCAAAGCTCCAAAGTACGATGAGAGTTTTCGATAATAGGGTCTCCGTCGTACCAAGCGGGGTTGATTTAAAAGAGAATAAATACTGGGGGCCCAACTTCGATGCGAAAACAGTTTTATTTCTTGGCAATCTGTACTTTGAACCTAACGCTGATGCGGTGCGATCTATATACAGACATGTGTTTCCCGCATTAAAACAAGAAGGATTTAGATTTCTTATGGTCGGTGACTGCCCGCCCGTACTTAAAAGAAAGTATGAAAGTCGTGATTTTCATTTTACCGGTCCGGTGCGTGATTTAAACGTTGTTTTCCAGCAAACAACAGCTGCACTGGCTCCAATTCAGGAAAGTACCGGTTTGCGTATCAAGATTTTGAATTATCTCGCTGCGGGTTTGCCGGTTATCGCGACGTCACAAGCTGTCTCCGGCATTAGTAATACTAAACATATAATAGTTGAAAATGATGTTCGGAGATACGCAGATATAATCAGAGATTTGCTCAAAAATAGAAAAACCAGTACTCAACGTTCAATTGCGGCTAGACGATTTATTGAAAAGAACTTCGACTGGCATAAAATAGCGCTCACCGTCGCATCAGTATATAAAAAAATACTTAAACGGCCGGTAAAAAATAAGTTGAAGTTCATTAATTTAATTTCAAAATTTCATCTCGGCCAACCGGCATGGCTTGAAGAAGCTGAAAGAAAGGGACGATTTACCAATCTCAGAACTGTTATTAAGGGTAAATTTTCTTATGGAGTTATTCAACGAGGCAAGATTAGAATAATAAGATGAAAGTACAAAACGTAACTATCGCATTTGAAGGAGCTCCTGGCGCTGGAAAAACGACGGCGGTTCAAATGTTGGCAAAAAAGTTCGGTAAAAAAGCTGTAATCTTGCCGCAACTTGTTCTTCCTCAATATAAGAACGATGATTTATTTGTTTCCAAACAATATCTTGATGCGGAAATAAAAAAGGCGGCAAAGATACGGCAACTGCAAAAACACTATCAATATATTCTTCTTGATCGGACATTTTTTACCACACTCGCGTATTCTTACGCTCGATCAAAACTTGAACAAGATTACCAGTCGCACTTAAAGCTGATTAAATATTTTCATCAACTTGATCGAATGTATAAATTTCCTCGTCCAACGCGCCTCTTTTTTCTTTTTGTAAAAACGACCAAGAGTCTTGGGCGGAGGGTTAACTATGCGAAGTCTAAGAAATTTAAACGGTGGTTTGACCCCACGTTTCTGAAATATTTTAATAGCTTTTACCATCGCCGTATCGGATTCGGCATGCCTCGGCCTATCATCATTGATACCACCAATATGACCGAGAAAGAAGTTATTTCTGCAATTCTTGAACACCTATGAAAGCAGTTGAAATTTCTGTAATTATTCCAACAGTTGACTACTCGGGGCGAAAGGCGCGTATTGATGCAATTGTTGCGACGCTTTTATCTCAAAGAGTCATGGAGTCGCCGATGGAAGTTATTGTGGTAGATAATAATCCAACTTCAAAAGACTATAGAGCGGGAGTTGAAAATTTCACAAAAATTATCCGAGAATCTGTACTTGGGTTGAACCATGCTCGCAATACTGGCATAAAAGCGGCGACCGGCAACATTATCGCTTTTCTTGATGATGACGTTGTGCCGTCAAAAACATGGGTCGCTTCTTTAATTCGTGCCCATAAACTTCCAGGCATACTATGTGTTGGCGGTCCCGTTGTTATCGAAGATTGGCATAAGGTGGTTGTACCCGAGTGGTTTTCCGATTATTTCTTGCGGTTTATTGTTCCACCAAAGTTTCCTCGGCTCGCAGGCAAAATTGAAAAACCTTATTATCTGATTGGGGCCAATATGTCTTTTAAAAAATCAGTTTTTAATGATTGTGGATTTTTTGATATTAACCTTGATAGGCGTGGAGATTGTTTATTGTCTGGAGGAGACGTCGAGTTTATGATGCGTTTGAAGCCCGAACATATTTTTTACGAGCCGCTTGCCGCTGTTTCAACAAAAATAACTCAGCAGAGATTAACAAGATGGTATTTTATTCGCAGGCTCTTTTGGCAGGCCGTTTCCGATGCGCGCATAATCAAAAAACACGGGCTTGAGCGATTTTACGACCAGTCAGAACTTTTCATTTCAGCGGGCTTTATAAATCTGTTATTTAAAACCCTAAAGAAAAAGTCATTTTTCCGAACATTTTGTATGATAATTAGGATTATGGTATTTAAGATTGCTTTAACCTTTAATTTATGAAAATTGCATTAGTTGCACCAATTGATGAACGCATTCCGCCAAAAAAATACGGAGGAATTGGAAGAATTGTCGGCAGTCTCGCTAATGGTTTGGTCAATAGGGGCCACGATGTAACTTTATTAGGATCTGGGGATTCAAAAACTAACGCTAAACTTATTCCTATATTTTCAAAATCAGTTGGCGGCCTGAAAGCATATCAAAACGATCCTTTTGCCAGGGCAGCTTATTTTCAATCAGCTATCGCAAAAATTGTTACAATACTTCAAGAACAGAAATTTGATATTATAAATAACCACCTCGGCTGGCGACTCGTGCCTTTTCATAAAATTTTATCTTCACCGCTGGTTACCACGCTTCACACGCCTCTTGACGAAATAAATAAGCAAATTACTTATACAGAACATCAAACCGCAAATTTTATCAGCATAAGTGAAAATCAACGGAAGCCGTTGCCGAAATTGAACTATTTGGCAACGATATATGACGGTATTAACTTAGATTTGTATAATTTTTCTCCAAAACATGATGACTATTTCATTTTTTTCGGCAGGATGTCTCCAGAAAAGGGCGTGCTTGAAGCGATTAAGATTGCGAAGAAACTTAAAGTCAGGTTGATTTTAGCCGGCGCTGTTTTTGGATGGGATTATCAATACTTCGATCTGAAAATTAGACCGTTGATTGACGGCAAGCAGATTATTTTTGCCGGCGAAGTTACCGATCGACAGAAAAGCAGACTCTTAGGACGGGCCAAAGCCTTAGTTGCGCCCATTAAATGTAATGAATCTTTTGGTCTTACATTTGTGGAAACAATGGCATGCGGAACGCCAATCGTTGTCTTTGCGCGCGGTTCTGCTGAAGAAATAATAATACACGGGAAAACAGGCTTTATTGCTCGTTCGATCGGTCAGATGATTAAGTATTGTCAAAACATAGATTCGATTAGACGCGAAGATTGCCGAAATCGCGCTCTCCAATTCTCGGCTCAAAAAATGGTCAGCGAGTACGAAAAGGTATTTTATACTATGATGAAACAGACAATGTTTTAGATGTTAGAATAAATTTATGAACACAAAACAAACCTTTATAAACAAAAATCAAATTGAGCTGGCGGAAAAGTTTGCCTCGGAAAAGTTTGCCGAAGCGGGAGTAAAAAATCATTTTCTTGAAGTTTCTCATATACTTCGGGATGAACTCGGCGTTAAAGACCAAGATATTTTAATAGCCGGAATTCTTCACGATACCTTGGAAGACACCTCGGCCACATATGAGGAAATAGAGAAAACTTTTTCAAAAAGGGTTGCAGATTTGGTGCAAGAAGTTTCTCATCCAAAAAACTATACCCAAGAACAAAGACAAGAGTATTACGAAAAATTAAAAACCATATCTACCGGAGCAAAACTTATCAAAATGGCCGATTTTACTTCACATCTCCGCAATTTTATTAAAATATACGAGAAAGAAGAACAGCATCTTTATCCTAAATTCGTAAACAATGACAAGTATATTACCCAGATCCGCGAGTTTTTAAACACCTGCGAAGATTCGGCAGGAAAAGAGCTGGTTTTTGAATTGACGAATAGACTGAAGGCTTTGTTATGAAAGAATTTAGTAAAAATTAACCCAGATTAGAAATTTTCATATAGAAAGATGTTGTAACCTTTTCCTTACTTCTTCAGGAAATAAATTTTCTAAGTTTTTAGTGCCTTCTAAATCTATCCAAACAGGGTAGTATTGGTTATTTTCAGTAAATTTTTCTTGTTCTTGCCATTTCGGAGTCCCAGAAAATTCCTTTATTAAGAAGTAAGATTCTTCAACTCCTCGATTAACAATTTGGAAAGCCAGTTTATCCAGCTTGATGTCCAAGCCCAATTCCTCTTTAACTTCTCTTACAATTGCTTTTTCAGGAGTTTCTCCTTCTTCCAATGATCCACCAGGGAAAACTAAATACTCTTCTTCGTTTCTAATTCTTCTCAATAGTAAAATTTTCCAATCTTTAATTATTATCGCCGCTACTCTCATAGTTTTTCCCCCTTAACCCAGCTAGCTAATTTTACGGCAAGTATATTTTCTTTGCCCGAAAAACCATGGTCGGCATCTTTAATAATTGCTCCCGAAAACCATTTTTGCGGGATTTGTTTCTTAAGGGTTTCCAAAATTTCTTTAACCGATCGGTCAGCATGCTGATCTTTTTCGCCTATAACTACAAATACCGGTAGTCGAACCCTCTCTGCCCAATAAAACTTTCTTTTCTGGTTATAGTAAGGGAAAGTGTCTTCTTTACTGCCTTCGCGAGCAATACTCCAGAAACGTTCCGCGCTCCAGAAAGCGCCGTTAACCAAAGAGAAAGGAATCAATTCCTTGCCTTTGCCTTTCTTTACCATCTTCTCGGCAGTTTTAAGCGCGGCTGAGTACTTTCTTCCGAGTCCTGCTTTAATTCCAGGGATATCGCTTAAAGGTCCTAGTAACCCCACTCCCGCAAGACCGCGGCCGCCTTTCTTCCAGATATAGTGGGCGGCCTTGTTCGCGCCGGTACTATGTCCAAGGAGAAAAATTTTCTTATACCCGTATTTTCTTAAAAAACTCAAAATCGCCTCTATGTCTAAAACCGAATGTTTAAATTTCTCAAAAGCGGTTCCGGCCGCTATGTACTTTTCTTTTTTGCCATTTCTTACTTTAAGAGAATTTATGAGGCCCAGGCCTCGGTGATCAAAAGTCGCAAAACCAATCCCGTTTTTGGTAAAAATATCTGCCAGAATATTGGTCCGTTCCGGATTTTTTGAAAACCTGCTGGTTAAACCGCCAAGCCAGATTGCCGCTATCCCGCTTTTCTTTTTTGGTCTAAAAAACAAACCCTCCAATGGGATACCGTCTTTAGTTATGATTTGATGGAGTTCGGCTAACACGGGTTTCATAAATTACTCTCAAACTAAATTCTTTACGCTATTCTGTCAATAATTCAATTGACCTGAACCTGCGTTGAAGATACAATTAGAACGATAAATCAGTACCAAAATGGCCAATCTCCTCCCCGTCAAATCATTCCAAGAAACTCTCCACGTTGGCATGTGCGGCCCGGCGAGTTTGAAAATGGTGCTCGCATATTACGGCGTGGAGAAGACAGAGGAGGAGTTGGCCAAGCTTTGTAACACTGACTCTGGGTTAGGGACAAGCGATGAAGGCATAAAGCGCGCTGCCGAATCTCTTGGATTCAAAGTAGAAATTAAAAACAACAGCACATTTGACGACATCCGGTCTTGGCTGGATAAGAAGGTGCCGGTAATCGTCAACTGGTTCACCAGAGGAAGGATAGATTATCCGGACTCGGAAGTTCCGGACGGCCATCTCTCTGTAGTCGTCGGGCTGGATGAGGAGTACATCTATCTTCAAGACCCGGAAATCGGAAACCTGCGGAAAATCACCCGCGACGACTTCATGAAGGTTTGGTTTGACTTCACGGGAGAGTACATAAACTCCTGGGACGAGATGATTATCAGGCAGGTCATCGCGATCTATGCTCGGTACCCCAAAATTTAGAAACATATTCTATGGCCTGGTATCCTTGTGAGTATCATGTCCAAACTAACCAAGGTTATCTCTGCCGACCTTAAGAGGCAGATTCTGGAAAAAGTAAAGGAGGGCATCCCCATCAGTCAGATCGCCCAGGAACACGGCATCTCAAACAGAACCATCTACGGCTGGTTATCCAAGGGAGCCACCGCTCAACCAACCTGGCTTGAATACAACCGTCTTAAAAGAGAAAACCAGGCTCTTAAAGAGCTGGTCGGAGCTTTAACATACGAGAAGAGCATAACCCAAAAAAAGAATTAACCATGGTCAGCAAACTTACTAAAAAAGAACTAGCCAAAGAATTGGGTATTTCTCTGGCCAGCCTCTACTACCGGCCCAAGCAATTCAACAAAGACTGGCAGTTAAAGATTGCCATTGAAGAAGCGCTTCATCTTCGTCCGAGCTACGGTCATAAAAGACTGGCTCTCCATTTGAAGATCAACAAGAAAAGAATCCTGAGAGTAATGAAGCTCTTTGGTCTTAAACCCTATCGGAGGAGAAGCAGGAAATACAGAAAGACAACAGATTATTCAATGATTTACCCGAACCTCCTCTTAACTAACATACCCAGTCATCCTAATCAGATCTGGGCTTCTGATTTTACCCGCCTAGGTTTTAAAGGCAAGACAATCTATCTGGCCACGGTCATTGATGTCTTAACCAAAGAGGTTGCCGGTTTCAGCGTTTCCACCGGCCACGGAGTATTCTTGGTTATTAACGCTCTTTTGTCAGCCCTTAATCAAAGACTGCCTCCGGAGATTATCCATTCTGACCAGGGCAGTGAATACAAATCAAAAATCTATACCGGCTTAGTGGAAAGCTTGGGCATTAAAGTTTCGATGTCCAGAAAAGCTTCTCCCTGGGAAAACGGCTACCAGGAAGCCTTCTATTCCCAATTCAAAGTAGATTTAGGAGATCCTAACAGATTTAACAGTTTAGGAGAGCTGATTGCCGAGATTTACCAGACCATCCATATCTACAATACCCAGAGAATCCACACCGTATTAAAAATGCCGCCGAAACAATATGCTATATTAAAAACATTAACTAATCAGGCTGCCTAAGTCATAGAAAGAGTTTCTAAAGAA
>MHXE01000022.1 GCA_001824375.1 Parcubacteria group bacterium RIFCSPHIGHO2_02_FULL_40_12
CTAAGTCATAGAAAGAGTTTCTAAAGAAATGGGTACCCACCATATTGATTTGCCGCTCGATATTGACCCAACCTACGCTGAACGCCTAACTAAACTTATAGAAATCGTCTATAAGAAAATTATCAATCTCGACTTTCCCGATATCTCAAAGTATTCTCAAGATCTCTCCGGCATACTCAAATTTGAAGAGGATTTATTGAGTTAAGTTAATTTATGGATAATATTCTACTGCAAAAATTGAAATCTTGGCGCAAGAACGCAGCAAATCTTCAAGGAATCGAGCCGTTTCGGGTTTTTGCGAATAAAGTTTTGGAGAATATCGCGGAAGTAGGGCCGAAAAATAAAGATGAACTTATGGCCATAAAAGGAATCCGCGACAAGAAATACGCAAAATACGGAAAAGATGTCTTGGCGATTATCAATGGAGAAGAAATTTTAGAATTGCCAGATTTGCCGGACAAGCAATTAGAGAAGCCGCTTTCGGTCAGCAAGTATCTGGGTCTTCTTAATAAGCGATTAAGTAAATATCAAGCCAGAATTCGGGGTGAGGTTAGCAGTTTAGACATCAGGGGCAACTACTTATTCTTTTCCTTGAAAGACAAAGATGACGGAAGCACTCTCTCCTGTTTTATGTGGAAAAGTAATTATGAATTATGCGGTATTTCTTTGGAGATTGGCATGGAAATCATTGTTGAAGGATTCCCTGAAGTTTACGCGCCGTCAGGTCGGTTTAATTTCAGAACTTCTACAGTAGAACTTATTGGAGAAGGCGAACTCAAAAAGGCGTATGATCGGTTGAAAAAGAAACTTGAAGCCGAAGATCTGTTTTTAGAAGAGAGGAAAAGAAAAATCCCGGACCTTCTTCAAAGAATCGGCCTTATCACTTCTGAAACCGGAGCAGTCATTCATGATTTTTTGAATAATCTTAATAAATATGGTTTTCAAACTACATTTATGGATTCAAGGGTGGAGGGACAAGGAGCGGTGAAAGATCTGATATTCGCCATTGATTACTTTCGTAATAAAGATATCGATGTTTTGGTTATTATCCGCGGCGGAGGAAGTTTGGAAAGCTTGCAGGCGTTTAACAACGAAACCTTAGTCAGAAAGATTGCCGGTTTTAACAAGCCGGTCATCTGTGGAATCGGTCATGAAAAAGACGTGCCCTTGGCCTCGCTTGCGGCCGATAAAATGGTATCAACCGCAACAGCGGCGGCTCATATCTTAAATGGGTCATGGCAAAAAGCCGTCCATGGGATAGAACTTAATAAAAAGCGGATATTCGTTTCTTTCAACGACGCACTTTCTGAAAACTTGGATATGATAAATAATTTTTTCCAGACAATAAAAGACAGGTTCGGTTTGATTTTCAGAAGCTTTAACCGGGCCGAAGAATCATTGAAGCGTTCTTTTGTTTCTTTACGTTCAAGAATTTCAGAAATAAAGAGAGGACTTATCAGATATCCAGGTCTTTTTTCTTCCGGCTTGTTCCGGGCGATAAACCAAACAAAACAAAGAGTTTTATCTCTTGAAAAACTTATGCTAACATACAATCCGGAGAGACAACTGAAACTCGGGTACAGTATTGTTCGCTCAGGCGGGAAAATAGTAAAGAGCATCGGCCGTGTCAAAATAGGCAGAATGGTAGATGTTAAATTGAGCGACGGCGGATTTGAATCAGAAGTTAAAAAGATTCATAAAAAATAAAATTATGGCTGATAAAAAATTCAATCTAAAAGAATCTCTGCGCAAGCTCAATGAAATTGCAGATTGGTTTGAAGACCAAAAAGAAATTGATATTGAAGCTGGGTTACAATTAGTGAAAGAGGGAACCAGGCTGGTAAAAGATTGTAAGGCTCGTTTGTCTGAAATAGAAAATGAATTTGAGAAAGTCCGTAAAGAAGTCGAAAAAGACGAAAGCGCGGCAGGACTAAAAGAGGCGCCTTTTTGATTGAAGAAACTGCCAATGCGTCTAAATGTTACACGAATCAAATTCCGCTATTTGGTGTCTCATTTGTCTCATTTGCTTATTTTTACACCCCGACCCGCATACCTTAAATTACGCCCTGGAATGAGCCCCCAGAAAGCCTTGTAATACTTGGATATTCTGGGTACTTAACCCGAGTGGCCCGTTGATGAATTCAAATTCAGAACTCATTCAGAAACTGATCTTTGATAAAATTTTGATAACTCCTCAGATTATAGATGCTTTTGAAGCCGTTGACCGCAAGGATTTTGTTTCGCCGGATGACCAAGACAGGGCTTATGAAGACAGACCTTTGCCGATCGGCTATGGCGCGACAATTTCTCAGCCGACCACGGTAGCGATAATGCTTGAAAAGTTATTTGAAGGCGACACCTCGATTTCGCTCGGGGCGAGTAAAATTTTGGAAATCGGCACTGGTTCCGGATATATGACTGCTTTATTGGCTAAGATAGCAGGGGAAAACGGCAGTGTTTTTTCAGTGGAATATATTTCAGAACTTAAGGAATTTGCCGAATCAAATTTTAAAAAGTATAATTTCAGGAATATCAGTTTGTTCGTCGGCGACGGGAAAGTGGGCCTAAAGGATTATGTGCCTTTTGATAAGATAATTTCATCGGCTTCAGGAGATGAAATTCCAAAAGCCTGGAGAGAACAAGCTGGGATAGGAGGCAGAATAGTTGTTCCAATAGCTCAAGATTTGGTAGTATTAGAAAAGTTGTCAAAAAGAAAATTTAAAGAAGAAAAAATTCCAGGATTCGTATTCATACCATTGCAATAATGGACCCCGTTAGAAGTAGCCCTAGCGGGTTCATATATGCAGTAATTTTAATATAAAGTTATATCTAGCTTGCCATCGGTAAAAAGCGATGGATGCCTGATACTACTTCTAATGGGGTGGATATAGATTTTTTAAGAAAAATAAATATTGAAGAGCAGAATCTCGAAGAACCGGCGGTAACTCTGACGGCTAATGTTTTTTCTGTTGACAAGTTTAATTTCCTTAAATATGCCCGATTGCTGATCTATATTCTAGTGTTTTTAGTTCCTCTTTTTTTTCTGCCTTGGACCAGCGAAGTTCTTGAATTCAATAAGCAGTTTTTAATTTTCGTTTTAGCGGCAGTTCCGCTTATCTTGTACCTCGGCCATGCTATTTCTATCGGGCGGTTAACTATTAAGAAAAGCATTGCCAATTATGCCGTCTTGATTTTTATCGGCGCTATTCTATTGGTTTCTTTTTTTTCAGATTTCAGGCATCAGAGCATTTTTGGCGATTTTACAGCCGGATTCCAGCAGAGTCTTGTAAGTCTGGCTGGTTTTGCAATTATATTCTTTTTAATTCTGAATGCTTTTAACAATAAAGATGTCCTAAAGTTATTAAATATTTTCGGCATATCTTTATTTTCGGCATTAAGCTTGGGCGTTTTACAGCTATTGGGCTTGCCTGTTTTCAGAATATTCGGGATTGCCCAGAAAAGTTTTAATACTGTCGGTACGTTTAACAGCCTTGGCATGATAGCCGTGCTTTTATTGGTTTTTTCTTTTTCCAGGCTTGATTTAGAAAAAAACTTTTATTTCAGCCGCCTTAAGATACCAGCCGCGTCTTTATCTTTATTTTTACTTCTGGTTCTTAATTGGTGGATTTTGTGGCTTGCGGTAATTTCGGGGATGGTTTTCGTTTTAATATTGGGTTCGCTTGGCAATTGGAGAGTTTCGAATTATTTATGGCCGGTAGCAGTAATCTTGATCGCCGTCATTTTTATGATTTTGAATTTTAATTTGGCGGGAATTTTTGGAATCAACTTGTCTCTTGAAGTATCGCCGTCTTTCGGGTCATCATTTGCAATTACAAAAAAAGTTTTAAGCATAAGTCCATTTTTTGGAGTCGGTCCTGAAAATTTTGCTTTGGCCTATGATTTATATAAGCCTATTTCAATAAACAATACTGTTTTTTGGAGTGCAAGATTTTCAGAAGCTACTTCGGAATTATTCAATTCCATTATTTCTTTTGGAGCAGTTGGTTTTCTAGGGTTTATATTAATAATTTTGGCCGGTTTCCACCTTGGTTTTTCCGCCTCTGGCGGATCTACCGTAGGTGGAAAAAATAAAGGCCTTTTGCCGATTTTTGGCGCCACTACCGTTATTTGGGCTTTATATCCATTTAATATGGTATTAGGTTTTAGTTTTTGGCTGGGACTTGGACTTCTGGCTTTATCGGCTTCAGGCCAAAATGATGAACTAGTTATAAATCTCGAAAAATCTCCAAAGCGTTCTTTGGCCACTATATTTTCTTTTGTCGCAATACTAATTCTGGCTGTCCTTAGTTTTTATTATATTACTTCAAGGCATGTGGCTAATATAAAATTTGCAAAAGCCGTGGCTAGCCAAGACATTGATTCGCAGACCCAGCTTTTAGCGGGTGCCATAAACTTTAATCAAAGCGAAGGGATGTATTTTAGAGTTTTGGCTGATTTGTTTATTTCAAGAATTAATCAGGAACTTAAAATTTTAGATAACACCAAAGACTCTAGCCAGCGGCAGGATATAATCTCAAGAATCCAGAATTTTTCGACCACAGCCATAAATTTAAGTAATGAAATAAGTCAAAGAAATCCAGAGGATTCGCTAAATTGGTTATCACGCGCTCTGGTTTATGAAAATTTGACTAGCTTGATAGATGGTTCGGATCAGTGGGCAATAAAAATGTATCAGGAGTATTCAAAGCTTTCTCCAAAAGATCCGGTGCCATATTTAAGAAGCGGCAATATCAACTTGGCTAAAGCTGAATTTTTAAGGCAGATTATTTTCCAAAGCGCTGATTTAAATAATCAAAGCCGGGCTAATTTTCAAAACCAGATTCTTAACAGTCTAAAACTAGCTGAAGAAAATTATAAAAAAGCAGTAGAATTAAAGTCTAATTATGCATTGGCCATTTATAGTCTTGGTGTTGTTTATGAAAGGGGAGGAAGGGTTAAGGATGCAATTAATCAGCTTGAAATAACGAAAGCAGTTAATTCTTCAGATGCTAATATTGCTTTGCAGCTTGGCCTTCTTTATTATCGCGATAACCAAAAGAACAAATCTTTTAATGAGTTTCAAAGGGCCATTGCAATTTTTCCGAATTTTTCAAATGCCCGCTGGTACTTAGCCTTGTTTTACGAAGAAAGGGGCCAGCTGGAGAGTGCTTTGAAAGAACTTAACAGGATTAAAGAATTTAATCCGGATAACCGGATTTTAGAGAATAAAATCAGCGAATTGAGAAAGGGCATCCGTTCGATCCCTCCACAGCGCGTCACTGGTGTCACGCCTCTTGAAGAAGATGAATAATAAATTAAGCGGTTATTTAGTCATCGTCGCCTTTGTATTTTTTTTATCGGCGCTTTTTTATTTTATAGACGAAATCTATATTAAAAGGATAACTATTCAAAGAATAGAATTTCGGATTGAAAAAGGGGAAAACCTTAATTTCGTTATTGCGCGTCTCAAAGATTCAGGATTAGTAAGGAATAAATTTTTAGTGAGGCTGTATACTTTTTTAAGCGGAAGCGAATCAGTCAAGCCAGGCAGTTATTCAATCGGGCCGGAATATTCAGTCAGGGATATTTTTGTGAATTTTATTGAAGGATCTGATATGGAAATGAAAATTTTTGAGGGCTGGACCAGCAAAGATATTGCATTGGCTTTGGAAGAGCAGAAGATGATTAAAAGCGGGAGCGAATTCCTGAAATTGGCAAAAAACTTTGATAATTCTTTAGCTGGATATAATTTTTTGCCCAGTAAAAAGGAAATTGATTTAGAAGGATATCTTTTTCCGGATACTTACAGATTTCAGAGGGGTTCAGAAATTTCAGTGATAGAAACAATGCTGGATAATTTCAATAAAAAAGTTTATTTTCGTTATCCAAAATCTCAGGAGGAATTAAGGAATATTTTAATTATGGCTTCAATGCTTGAGAGAGAAGTTCAGACTGAAGAGGATATGAGATTCGTTTCCGGAATTTTATGGAAAAGATTTGAATCGGAAATCGGTCTGCAAGTCGATGCAACCCTGGTCTATGTGAAATGTGTTTTAATGACTGACCCGGATAAAATCGATCCAACCTGCCGCCAGATCACTAACGGCGATAAAAATTTGGATTCTCTCTACAATACTTATTTATATAAGGGACTGCCTCCGGGAGCAATTTCAAACCCGAGCCTTAAAGCGATTAAAGCCGCTATGAGTCCGGTTGAAAGCGGATATTGGTATTATTTGTCAGCTCGGGACGACGGTCGGACTATTTTTTCAAGCACTCTTGACGAACATAATATGAATAGAGTAATTTATAGGTAAAGTCGTAGAAAACGAGCAGCCGGTTAAGGGCATAGGTCTCGTTTAGGCAGTAGAACAATAAGCGGCTTTTAGCCGTTTTTAAAATGCCGAAAACTAAAGCCCAAAAAGTTGAAATAGTCGATAAAATGGCCGAAAAAATCAAAAAAGCCAAGGTTTTGGTTTTTACTTCATTTAATCAGATAGGCAAAAAGGGCCTTAATTTTTCAGAGATGGAGAAATTGAAGAAAGATTTGAAAAAGGCAGATGCGGAGTATGTGGTTTTAAAAAAAACTCTTTTGAATCTGGCTTTGCAGAAATTTTCATTAAGCGACGAAATAAAAGCAAAAGAATTAGACGGTTCAGTTGCTGTTTTATTGGGTTATCGGGATATAATTGAGCCATTGAAAATTTTACATAAATTATCAAAGAGCAATGGGGCTTTATTGCTTTATTTTGGTTTAAATACAGACGAAAAGAAGATCATTTCGAAAGAAATTTTAATTGAATTGGCCGTTCTGCCTTCAAAAGAAGTTATGATTGGCCGAGTTGTCGGAATGATAAAATATCCCCTTTCAGGCCTTATGAATGCATTGCAGGGCAATATCAGGGGATTGGTCGGAGCGTTATCACAAATTAAGAAGTAATTATGGAACAAAAATTTGAAGATTTATTAAAACAAATTGAGACAATGTCGGTTTTGGAGCTTTCTCAATTCGTCAAAGCGCTTGAAGAAAAATTCGGGGTTTCAGCTATGTCTATGCCGATGATGATGCCACAAGGCGTTGGAGCGGGCGCAGTTGAAGCAGTAGAAGAGAAGTCGATTTTTAATGTTGTTTTGACTGATTCTGGAGCAAATAAGATTCAGGTTATTAAAGTAGTCAAAGATGCGACTGGCAAGGGGTTAAAAGAAGCTAAAGATATGGTAGATAATTTGCCGGCGACACTGAAAGAAGGAGTGAAAAAAGAGGAAGCCGAAGAATTGAAAAAGAAAGTGACCGAAGCAGGCGGAAAAGTAGAGTTGAAATAAAAACAAAGGCCACAAGTCATTTATTTTGCTTGTGGTTTTTTGTTTTTTAGATCTTTAAGTTCCAGATTTTGGCAGGGGAGAGGATATAAAGAGTTGAAACGGCTTTGTCAAAATAAACATCTTTAATTGTTTCAGCTTCAGATAAATCATAACTTACTTTTAAATCGCCGGTGTCATCAATCACTCTGGCTAGTTTCATTTCTTTGTCCACGACTAGTATTTTTTCTCCGCCAATATTGAATAATTCAGTTCCCGGTTTAATGTCAAAATCAAGATCAGTTAACTTGGTCAACTCCCCTTTAAATAAGGCTGCCAGTTTTTTTTCAGTAGTGATTGTATAAATAGTAGAATCCAAATCAAAAGCTATAAAATTACCCGGAATTTTTTCGGCTTCAGTTGATTTAAGCCATTCCAGTTCTTCGGCTGGCTTAACCAAAGCATTCGAGATTTTATAAATATTCTTTGAGCCGAGGAAATAAAGATTATCTTCATAATTTTTTACTTCTATCGGTTCGAAGCTGAACTTTTTCCTTAATTCGCTTATTTTATTATTTCCCAAATCAATGATTTTAATGTTTGTTCCGTAAGTAATAAGTTTATTTTCTTTTATCCAAGTCAGAATTATATTTCCTGATTCTTCAATCGTTTTTAATCCGTTTTCTTCAATTTGGTAAATTTTTTCCGAATTGTCAATGAATACTTTTCCGTTGCTGGCCAAGACACTTTTAAATTTTCCGGCATCGATGTCGGCAATAGAAGAAAGATCAATTAACGGATTCAGTTTTGTCGTTGAATCAACTTTTTCAATTCTGTTTAGTAAGCTCACTGCGGCGAGCAGGATTTCATTCTTTTGATTGCTTTTTTCTAGAATATCAAGTTCTTTAACGGCTTCGCTTAAATATTTTCTGGCTTCATAATTTTGTTTTAATAGAAGTCTTGATTCACTTATCCTTATTTTTTCATTAATGGAAGACACTTCTTCTTTTAATTTTGAATTTCCTCTGGTAAAGAAGATGAGACCGGCCAGGATTAAAAAAGCGATAAGGCCAAAAATAAAGTGATTACTCATCCCTCTGTTTTTTATTAATCGCCAGCGATGATGTGAGTTTGAGTTTTCGCCGATTACCATTTCTTTAAATTTATCTACCGTTCTTTTTAGAGTATCGTTTTTATTTATTTTTGCAACTTCCGTAGCAGTGATCGGTGTTTCTTTTTCAGTTTTTGGCTTACTGTTGGCTGAATCTGAAAGATTTGTTATTTCTTCTTCAATTTCAAAATGAATACCGCAGCAATTAATCGGTGTTTTGTTTTGTTTACCTTCCGGCGAAACTATTTTATGGAAATCATCTAAAAAACTATCCTGATTATTTTTGGATAATGAAGAAATAATTAATTTTTGTTTAAGGCTTAGTCTGAGATCAGGTATAAAAAAGAAAAACCGGTCGCTTTTTTTGACTTCTCCTGAAATTATGCTTGAAAATCTCTTATTATCTATATGGAATCTGGAAAATTGGGAAATGTTCTCAAATATGTCAAAAGTTTCTTCCCTGTCCGCCAAAGCTTTGACTAAGGCAGGTTTTTGCGGTCTGTAAATAAATAATTTAGCTTTTCCTATTTTTGAAGCAGATACTTTATCCTTATTTATTAAGACGATGCCCAGGTTGATCTTAATATCGCTGTTATTTTTAAAAAGTCCTTCGATAAGTTCGTTTGTTTTTTTGAGGGAGATTTTAAAGATATCATTTTTTTCAGACGAACCACTTGTGGTGAGTTGAATCGAACCATTGCCTGATTCCAACTCTCTTTTTATAAAAGTAGCAATTAAATTGGGAACATAGTCTAATGACGGATCATTTGATTGGATTTGGCTTACTATGTAGAGATATTTTTTATCGCTTGGGGCGAGCGGAGTTGAACCGTTGCTATTTCCGTTTTTTGCAGGACTTTGAATGATATAAGAAAATGTGTCGTAAAATACGCCTTCCCTGGATTTTGGCTGGAGCAACACCTCTTTTGATTTAGGAATGAGATTCTTAATTTGCATTTTCTATTGATTTTATATCTCTGTTATTATAGTATGCTCGGTAATAGAAATTCGGCAAGTGTTAATAGCGGGTGGAGCAATCAAATGTCGAATTTCTACTATTGAGATGGCAAGTCAAATTTTCGAAGAACTATTCGATTCCAAAGCCAGAGTCAAAATTCTCAAATTTTTTTTTAGGAATGAAACTGGTTTTTTTGATTTGCCGACTATTTCCAAAAGAGTTCAAGAAAGGGGGCCGCTTGTCAAAAAAGAGCTTTTCAGGTTATTAAAAGTCGGATTTATTCAAAAAAGAAATAAGCCGATTAAATAGTTATGACTAAGTTTAAAAAGAGAATAAGCCGGAGGATTCGGCGATCTTTAAGAAAAAAGGGGACTTCAAAGAAGAAAAAAACAAAAAAAAGAAAACAGAAAAAAATACCAAAAATAAGGATTAAACAAAAAAATGACCAATTAAATTCCGGCGGAGGCAAGATATATTACGGCTTAAGCCCAAAATTTGAATTTTTAAGCGAGTTGAAAAATTTAATATTGACCTCGCCGCCGGCTTCTTTTAATCGGATGGCCAAAAGGATTTCGAGTTTGGGCAGGATTAAATTAGCTTTGGTTTCAGGAGTATTTTTAAACAAGGAAAACGTGGCCGATCTTTTGATTGTCGGCGATGACATTGACCGCCGGAGATTCAAAAAGTTTTTGCAGGCTCTGGAGGCTGAAGTCGGAACTCAGCTTTTATATGCTATAATGGACATGGAAGAGTTTAGTTATCGCCGGGCAATGTTTGACCGATTCGTAAGGCTTATGCTTGAAGGCCCTCACGAAGTGCTTATAGATAGGATTGGATTATAGAAAGATTTTGTATGACAGTATCCGGTTCAGCGGGGCACTTAGTTCAGTGGTAGAACGCTGCATTCACATTGCAGAGGTCGGAGGTTCAATTCCTCCAGTGCCCATTAACTAATAAAAACTACAGAATCTGTAGTTTTTATTTTTTCCAAAGTTTAAAAGCTGTGAATAATTTGTAGTTAATTGTCGATAAAGAAGTTAATTTGTGGCTTAAAAGGCCATTTTTTTATTTTAGTGGGAAATACTATTGTTTTTATGGATTTATGTGGAATATAATGAATATAAAGTGGAAGGAAGTGGATAGTTCTGTGGATAAGTTTGGTTATCTGGGGATAACTAATAATCAATCTTTTTATGTTTATTGGCGAATACACTCACAATATTGATAATAAAAAACGGTTAGCTATTCCTTCCCGATTCAGAAAAGAACTTGGTGAGAAATCAATTTTGACTAGAGGCTTGGATAATTGTTTGTTTTTATATCCAGTTCAAGAGTGGCAAAAGTTTTCAGAAAAGCTTGGCCAGCTTTCAATGGGACAGGTGAGTACTAGAAGTTTTGCAAGGTTAATGCTTTCTGGGGCAGTGGAAGTTGAATTTGATAATTTGGGGCGGATTCTACTCCCCGATTATTTAAAAACTTATGCTGATCTAAAAAAAAAGATTGTAATAGCCGGAGTTTTAAACCGTTTGGAAATTTGGGACAAAGACATATGGGACAATTACAAAAAAGAAATTGAGAAAAACACCGATGCAATTGCTGAAAAATTGGGCGAATTGGGATTAATTTAGCGATGAGGCATATACCTGTTCTTTTAAATGAAGTTTTGGAATATCTGGATCCTAAGCCCGGAGATAAAATTATTGACGCCACTTTTTCCGGCGGCGGGCACGCAGAAAAGATTCTTGAAAAAATTAAGCCTAATGGAAAGCTGTTAGGCATCGAGATTGATACGGAATTATTCAATGAAGCTAAAGAGAGATTTTCAAAAATCAAAGAAATAATTTTAGTAAATGCCGATTATCGGGATTTAGAAAAGATCGTCAAAGAAAATAATTTTATCGGGGCTGACGGAGTTCTGCTGGATCTTGGTTTATCCAGTTGGCACTTTGAAGAAAGCAAAAGGGGATTCAGTTTTCGGAAAGATGAATTATTAGATATGCGTTTTACGCAGAATGGCGAGCTTACAGCAAGAGAGATTATCAATCAATGGCTTCCAGAAGAGATTGAAAAAATTTTAAAAGAATACGGAGAAGAAAAATTCGCAAGGAAAATTACAGAATCAATTATCGATGCCAGAAAGAAAAAGCCGATAATTACTACTTTCCAGTTAGTCGATGTAATTAAAAATGCAGTGCCATTTTGGTATCAGAAAAAGAGGCGGTTGAATTTTGCCACTAAAACATTTCAAGCTTTGAGAATTGCGGTGAATGATGAACTTGAAAATTTAAAATTCGTCTTGAAGCAGTTGCCTAAAGTTTTAAAAAGAGGCGGCAGGGCAGCAGTAATTTCTTTTCATTCTCTTGAAGACCGAATCGTAAAACAAGATTTCAAAGAATTAAATAAAAGCGGAATTGCCCATATTTTAACTAAAAAACCAATTAATCCGTCAGAAGAAGAAATTGCCGAAAATCCGCGTTCGCGGAGCGCTAAATTAAGAGTTATTGAAATATTATGAATTTCAAGAAAATAAATTTAATCCTTTTATCGCTTGTTTTAATATTTTTCGGTTATTACATTTACCAAACTATTTTCATTTCTTCAGGAGAAGTCAGCCTAGTTAATTTGAAGAAAGAATTTTTGGAAAGAAAAAATAATTTGAGTTTATTAATTTCTGCCGCCCAGAACCAGCATAATTTTGACTCTGACTTGATAAAAAATGATTTTAAAATGACTGAAATTGAAAAATTCGATTATTTAATTATCGGCCCGTCAGAATTTGTTTTGATTGAAAATGGAAAAAAGAACTAATGTTCTAATAGTTTTTTTTGTTTGCCTTTTCTCCTTCACTGCTTATAAACTTTTTGATTTAAGCGTCAACCAATACAGTTTTTTTTCGGAAGTCGCCGCAAATCAAAAAAATTACGGCGCTTTTGATGATGCTTTAAGGGGAGAAATTTTTATTAAAGACAATCTTAATGGCCAACTTGCTACTTTAGCTACAAATAAACCATCATCAACCTCTTTTGATTTATATTCAAGATTTTATCCTCAGGGAAATTTAGTTTCTTCAGTCGTCGGTTTTTTGGGATTCCAAGATAAAAATCGGATCGGCCAATATGGCATTGAAGAATATTATGAGCCTTGGCTTTCCGGCCAAGTCGGTTTTAAGAATTTTTTAAATAGAGTCGGTTTTTCTAAAGGTTCTGGACATGGCAGTTCCCTTATTTTGACTATAGACAAAAATATCCAGTTTTTTGCGGAAGCGAAATTAAAAGAATTAGTCGATAAATGGGGAGCTTCGGGAGGCAGTGTCATTATCCAAGACCCAAAGACTGGTTCAATTCTGGCTATGGCCGATTATCCATATTTTGATCCGAATCAGTATTCTGCATATTCACTTGAAGAATTTATTAATCAAAACATCCAAATTCCTTTTGAGCCGGGTTCTTCTTTCAAGCCGCTCACTATGGCGGCTGGTTTGGATACCGGTTCGGTAAAGCCTGATACTTCTTATTTTGATCCCGGCGAAATTAAAGTCGGGAGTTCAACTATACGGAATTATGACTTAAAAAGTAATGGTTGGCAAACAATGACTAATGTTCTTGAAAAATCAATAAACACCGGTGCGATTTTTGCCATGCGTCAGACCGGACACGACAAGTTTTTAGAATATCTTGAAAGATTCCAATTCGGCAAAAAAACAGATATTGATTTGGCTGGAGAAGCGGCAGGCGATATTAATAATCTTTATACTGGCCGAGAGATAAATTTTGTGACTGCCTCTTTTGGCCAGGGAATTTCAGTAACGCCGCTGCAGCTGATAAATGCTTATTCGGCTATAGCCAACGGTGGCAAATTAATGAGGCCTTATATGGTTGAAAAAATAATAAAAGCTGACGGGGAGAGTGTAATTATGAAACCAGAAGTGATTGCCGAGCCGATTACCTTCGAAACTGCTGAAACCTTGATTTCAATGCTGGTTTCGGTAATAGAAAATGGTTCGATTAAAAAAGCAATCGTGCCCGGATTTCATATCGCCGGGAAAACAGGCACTGCCCAGGAAGCTAAGCCGGAAGGTGGTTATTCCGATTTTTTTATTCATAATTTGGTGGGCTTCGGGCCAGTCGAAGATCCCCGTTTTACGATTTTAGTTAAATTAGATAAACCTAAAGGAGTTGAGACCGCGGCCGTGAGCTTGGCCGACACTTTTGGCGATATTGTCAGATTTTTGATAAATTATTACGGCATTCCGCCGATTCAATAAAATTTATGCGTTTAATTTTACAGAAGATTTTAAAGGCTTTATCTAAAGCCGTAATTAAAAAATATAAGCCGATAGTTATTGGAATTACTGGTTCTGTCGGAAAAACTTCGACCAAAGAAGCAGTTTTTTCGGTTTTAAAAACTAAGTTTAACGTTCGGGCCAATGACGCCAGTTTTAATAATGAAATCGGTTTTCCGATGGCGGTTTTGGGTTTGAAAAAAGCCGGACGGCTGATTTGGATTCCAAATTTATTAAGGTCCTTCAAGTTATTATTGTCTAAAAATAAAAGTTATCCTGAAGTTTTAGTTCTTGAGATGGGGGCGGATAAGCCGGGAGATATCGGTTATTTGATTGATATTGCAAAACCAGAGATCGGGATAATAACCGCGGTCGGCGAATTGCCGGTGCATATTGAGTTTTATTCAGGGCCGGAAGAAGTGGCTGAAGAAAAATCAAAATTGATCCGGGGATTGCCTTCAAATGGTTTTGCGGTTTTGAATTTTGACGACGAAATTGTTTTTAGGATGAGAGATTTAAGCCGAGCCGAAACAATCACTTATGGTTTTAATGCCGGGGCGGATATTAAAGCTTCTGATTTGATGTATTTTATCCAGACCGATGATCAAATCTCCGGTGGCCTGTCATTTAAACTTAATTATGAAAAAAGCTCGGTTCCGTTTCGCTTGGCCAATGCGCTTGGTCGGCATCAGGTTTATGCCGCTTTGGCCGCGGCGGCAGTCGGTCTTCATTTTAAGATGAATCTGGTTGAAATTTCACAGGCCCTTGAAAAAATGGAATTCCCGAAACAGAGGATGAAACTTATGAAGGGCATGAGAAATTCATTGATTATAGATGATTCTTACAATGCCTCACCGCTCTCAAGTCATGCCGCTCTGGATACTTTAAAAGAATTTGGCGATAAGGTGATTGCGAAAAACGAAAAAGGACGCAAAATCGCGGTTTTAGGGGATATGAAGGAGTTGGGGATTTTTACTGAAAAGGCGCATCGATTAGTTGGAAATCTAGTCGGAGAAAGAGCAGAATATCTTTTTACCGTCGGCCCGGCCGCAAAATTTATAGCTGATTCGGCCTTTAACCAGCTGCCAAAGGAAAATATTATGAGTTTTAATGATTCGGTTGAAGCAGAGGAGTATCTGAAGAGTTTTATTCAGGAAGGAGATGTGGTCTTAGTGAAGGGGTCGCGGGCGATGGAGATGGAGAAGGTGGTGGAATTTCTAAAGAAGTGAATTTTCAAAAACTGGAAAAACTGATTTTCTATACTTTTATTTTTTCAATTCCGTTTCAGACGAGGGTGGTTTTGAGAGCGTGGGGAGTGGGATTTAATGAGTGGAACGCGGCGTTTCTGTATGGGACGGATTTATTGATTCTTGCGATTTTAGGATTTTGGGCCTTGAGATTTGTTTTTGGAAAAGCACGATTTAATTTTTCGAATTACGACTGGTTTTTGATCGGGTTTATTACTATTTTCGCAATTTCAATCCAAAACGCATCAAATCAGACCCTTGGATTTTATCAATTACTGAAATTAGCCGAGTTTTCTCTTCTGTATTTTTACGTAAAGTCGAATCTGAGCGCCGTCTTTAATATGATGACTTCGTTTTTTGTTTTTTTCGCTTCCGGATTTTTT
Organism: Parcubacteria group bacterium RIFCSPHIGHO2_02_FULL_40_12; assembly: GCA_001824375.1. Classification (GTDB taxonomy): domain Bacteria; phylum Patescibacteriota; class Minisyncoccia; order 2-02-FULL-40-12; family 2-02-FULL-40-12; genus 2-02-FULL-40-12. Next base: position 15,281 of record MHXE01000022.1, read on the forward strand.
CAGGCCGTTTTGGCGATTCTTCAGTATCTCCGCCAGGCCGATTTGGGTCTGCGATTCTTG
>MHXE01000023.1:0-3227 GCA_001824375.1 Parcubacteria group bacterium RIFCSPHIGHO2_02_FULL_40_12
ACAAGCCAATTTTTTGTCCACATCAAATGATTTCCATGAAATCAAATCATTTGTACAAAAAATCGGAACGAACCCACTGGTTCGTGACAAATCCGCCCGTTTTGAAATTCCCGTCCCGTCCCAATTCGTCGCGGAGCGACGGGCTCTTTTGCCCACACCCGCGCCGACGGCGCGGGACTTCTTCCACCTTTCGGATTCGGAAGTTTCAATCTGCGGAAGGGGTGGGATTTGAACCCACGAGCCCGTAAAACGAGCACGGCTTTCCAAGCCGTTCGATTAAACCACTCTCGCACCCTTCCAAAGTAATTACTAAAATAACAAAACTGATTCAAAAATTCAAAAAACAAAATGAAAACAGGTGGAGCTCCGAAGAACTTCCACCTGTCAGAGAAAAGGGCTACCGCTATCTGGCGACCACCCCGGCCAACTGGTCGCCCACACTTGCAAGGAATGTAACAAGTCCCCAAACCACCACCAACACTAACACTAAAATTGCAAGAAAAAACCTCATAAACTCTCCTCCAATATGCTAATTTTAGTATATATCGAATAATAAAGTTTGTCAAGTCTGCATTCCTCGTAAAATTCTAATTCTCTCTTCTAAAGGCGGATGCGTCATAAATAAACGGACAAACCAGCTGGCCCTTTCTTTGCCTTTAAATGGATTGGAAATATATAAATGAGCTGTGGCGTCAGAAGCTGATCTCATTAAGTTGCTGTCATGGCCAATTTTTTCAAGGGCTGAAGCAAGACCTTCCGGATAGCGGGTCAAAAGCGTAGCCGAAGCATCAGCTAAAAATTCCCTCTTCCTTGAAACGGCCAATCGCAAAAGCATTGCTGCAAACGGAGCTAAAATGGTAGCTGCAACTGCTATAATTAAAACCGCTGCTCCGCCCTTCCTTTCATCATTTGACCAGTAAAGCATCTTTAGAAATATATCAGCCACCATTGCTATCACACCCGATAAAACAACGGCGACAGTAGAAACAAGAATGTCGCGGTTAGCAATATGGCTCAGCTCATGGGCCAAAACCCCTTCGAGTTCTGTTCGAGTCAATCTTTGCAAGGCGCCGGTAGTCACAGCCATTGCTGAATTTTTTGGATTTCGGCCGGTGGCAAAAGCATTTATCTGTAGTTCATTAATAATGTAAATTTTCGGCATAGGAAGCCCGGCCGTAATGCTTAAATTCTCTACTATATTGTAAAGTTCGGGGATTTCTCTTCGTTCAACTGGTTTGGCGCGAGCGATTGAAAGCGCAATTTTATCTGAAAACCAGTAAGCCAAAACATTCATTATTAAACTGAAGCTGACAGCAACATATAAAATTACAGGATTTTCAAAAACCAAACTTACCACCCAGCCGATAAAAATTATTAAAATTAAAAACAGGCTGATCAACAGCCATGTTTTCCTAATGTTTGAAGCTTTATGAGAATAAAGATTAGCCATTGCTCGTCAAAGGTTCCGCCCCGCCAGAGGCGGGTTGCGGAATCATTGTAATGATCATCAAAAATTTACTTTTGGAACTTCTTTTGCCACGCCTTCTTCAAGGTCAAAAAACTCTTCTCTTTTGAATCCGAACATCCCGGCAATCATATTAGTCGGAAACTGTTCGATTGAAGTATTAAGGTCCATAACTGTTGAGTTATAAAATCTCCTCGCCGCCTGAATCTTGTTTTCAGTGTCAGACAATTCCATTTGAAGCTCCTTGAAATTTTCAGAAGCGCGAAGTTGCGGATAAGCTTCAGCTACGGCAAAAAGGTGGCGCAGAGCACCAGTCAGCATATTCTCGGCTTTGCCGTGTTCCTCCGGGGTCTTGGCACCAATAGCCATTGCTCTGGCTTTAGTCACTTCTTCAAAAACATCTTTCTCATGACTCGCATATCCTTTTACTGTATTAACTAAATTCGGGATCAAATCGTATCTTCGCTTCAGCTGAACTTCAATATCTGACCACGATTCTTTAACCCGATTCCGACGGACAACCAAAACATTGTAAGTGGCAATAAACCAAATAACTAAAACAGCAAGAATAATTAAAATTATTGCGAGTATAGACATTACAAAAATTCTATCAAATTTAGAAAAAAAGAAAAGGGCCTCTTGCCGATGACGGCTGAGCACCCTTTCTGAAAGAACAAAATCACGCTTTACCAGTCAGGCGCGCCCAGTTTTCTTGGGTTGCCCGAGGCCGAAGCCGCTCTGAACCTTGGGCGCAGAGCGGGCACTGGTCAGGCTCCCAAGTTTTGACTTCTCTCGCTACCAACGAAATGACGTCAATCAAACCGCCTTGAAGCTTTTCCGGCCGGTAAACAGCCGTAGCCACATCCGGCAAGAAAAACACCGGCTCCTTGTTGCTTTCCTGAATCACCCGGCGCACTTCCATTGTCGTGCCCAGCATGGTGATGAGCTCCTCGCATTGGAGAATCATTGAACCCGCTGGAATGGTGAGCCGACTCCAGAGTATTCTTTTCGGATTGGCCGGGTCTTTTTCCACGAAGCCGTGGCGGGCGCCGAGTTGCCGCGCAAGCTCATAAGAAAAAGTGATAGCGGCGTAGGCCGAACCCACAATCCAATCAACTTTAACCACGTTCCGCTTTGCCAAGCGAGTGACCAGTTCGGAAGTAAGAAGTTCCACATTCTTTGGGTCCGCCAGCACTGGCGCCGAATTCACGTAGCCGTCGGAACAAAAACCACTGGTCAGCTCCGCGTGAGGCGCTTTCGGATCGCCGTTGTAGTTAAAAAACCAAACGGCGTCCTCTTTTTCGTAGATAGCAAGGATTTCCTGTTCGGTCATCATCGGGTTACTCCTTTGTTGGTCACCGCTTCAGCAATGCCTCCCACGATCTTACCAAGAACCGCGATCGGATCTTCTGCTTTGGTCAGTTCGCTACCGACTACGACGTAATCGGCGCCAGACTCAAACGCCACTCTCGGCGTATCGACCCGTTTTTGATTCTGGTCAGTCGCGTCTTTACCGGCCAGCCTGATCCCCGGAACAATAAATTTCAGTCCTTTGAGATTAGAGTCGTTCGCAAGAGCTCCAACCTCGTGAGCTGAACAGACCACTCCCCAAACGCCAGCTTGTTTTGCTTCCCAAGCCAGTTCAGACACAACTTCGTGCGCCGGCCTTCTGAAACGCATCTCCACTTCCTCCTTGCTAAGTGAAGTGAGGATTGTGATTGCAATGATCCTTGGGCCGGATTCAACAGCCAACTTCATCATT
>MHXE01000023.1:3240-16683 GCA_001824375.1 Parcubacteria group bacterium RIFCSPHIGHO2_02_FULL_40_12
GAGCATGAACGGTGAGAAAATGGGCATTGGCGTATCGAACTGCCCAAGCCCGAAGCTGAACCGTCTGGGAGACATCAAAAAGCTTCAAATCCACCCAAGAGTTAACCCCGCCGCCGGCGCACTTAAGATCATTGAGTACTTTTGGCCCTTCCTGATCCCAAAGATCGTGAATCTTGAAACCGGCGATAGCAGCGAGGTAGGGATTAGACAAACTAGTCAGCTTTCCTACAAATTCACAAGCTTTACCCTTCCCAAGCCCATCCAACGCCACAAAAATCCGCCCATTCGTGTTCATTTGCTATCCCTCCTGAAAAGTGCTGTTTTTGAACTGAAAGGAGAATAAATCAAAAGAGGCTTTTAGTAAAGCCTCTTTTGAAAATTAAAATTAATTAAATTTTTAGTAATCCTCCGGCATCTTTGGCCCTTTTTCTTTTTCTTCCGGATAATCAGCGACCACTGCTTCGGTGGTCAAAATAAGAGAGGCGATAGACGCGGCATTAACTAAAGTCGCTTTCACGACTTTAAGCGGATCAATAATTCCTTCTTTGAACATATCCACATATTCGCCGGTCAAAGCATTAAAACCAGAGCCTGGCTCCATCTCGAACACCTTTGAAGCCACTTCATTTGAATCTTTGCCTGCGTTATCGGCAATGGCGCGGAGAGGTTTTTCCAATACTGCTTTAATGACCGAAACTCCTTTAGCTTCATCCCCCACTTCCGGCACGCCTTTGATGACTTTATAATTCAACTCTTTTGAGGCCTCAAAAAGCGCCACTCCTCCGCCGGCCACAATGCCTCCTTCCAAAGCGGCACGAGTCGCATTGACTGCATCCTCAATTCTGAATTTCTTTTCTTTGAGTTCAGTTTCAGTATTGGCGCCGACGCGAATCACGGCTACACCACCTGAAAGCTTGCCTAATCTTTCCTGTAATTTCTCCTTATCAAAATCAGAAGTTGCTTTTTCAATCTGGGTTCTAAGCTGGCTTACCCGTTTATCAATGTCCTGTTTCTTGCCCTTCCCTCCGACAATAGTTGTATTTTCTTTGCCAGCAACAACCCGATGAGCCCGACCAAGCATCGGAATGTCAACGCTTTCCATTTTTATCCCTTTTTCTTCAGAAATGACCTGACCGCCGGTAACAATGGCAATATCCTCAAGCATTTCTTTTTTCCTATCGCCGAATCCCGGAGATTTAACAGCCAAAGAATTAAAAATTCCGCGAAGCTTATTAACCACCAAAGTAGCCAAAGCATCACCTTCAATCTCATCAGCAATAATCACAAGTTCTTTTTTCCCGCCCCGGGATATTTTTTCAAGCAACGGGACAATCTCCTGAATCGAAGATATTTTTTTGTCAGTTATTAAAATGTACGGATCCTCATAAACTGCCTCCATCCTTTCCGGGTTGGTAATCATATATGCCGAGACATAGCCACGGTCAAACTGCATCCCTTCAACCAATTCTTTTGACATTTCAGTTGACTGCGATTCTTCAACTGTCACTACGCCGTCTTTTCCTACTTCTTTGAAAACATCAGCAATCAGCTTTCCGATTTCCGGGTCATTGGCTGAAATTGATGCAACTTCTTTTATTTTTTCGTAACTCGAAACAGCTTTTTTCTTTTTATTCAAATAATCAATCACCCAATCAACGGCTTTATCCATTCCTTTCTTCAAAACCAAAGGGTTGGCGCCTGAATTAACGGCACTGAAACCCTCAGCCACGATGGCCTGGGCTAAAACCGTAGCCGTGGTCGTTCCGTCTCCGGCCACATCATTGGTCTTGGAAGCAACTTCTTTAATCAACTCTGCTCCTATATTTTCAAATTTATCCTTCAATTCAATTTCTTTGGCCACAGTAACACCGTCTTTAGTAATAGTCGGTGCGCCAAAACCCTTATCCAAAACCACGTTGCGGCCCTTGGGGCCGAGGGTTACCTTAACGGCATTGGCAATTTTATCAACGCCTCTTTTCAAGGCTTCTCGGGCTTCTTCTTTGTATTGAATTTGTTTCGCCATATTTATTCTATAATCGCTAAAATATCTTCCTCTTTTGCTATCAAATACTCGACCTCTTTCCCGGTTTTTTTGTCATCTATTTTAATCTCATTCGGGCCGTACTTGGTGAATAAGACGATATCGCCTTTTTTTACTTCCATTGGGATTCTTTTTCCATCTTTGCTGAATTTCCCGGCTCCAACCGCCAAAACCCTGCCTTTTTCCGGCCTTTCCTTTTCAACGGTTTCAGGCAAAATAATCCTGCCTTTCTTCTTTTCTTCCTTTAAAGGCTCAATTAAAATGTGATCCTTAAGAGGTTTTATTTTCATTTGCAATATTATCTAATCGAAGGAAGTATCCTCTGTCAAGTCCTCGAAACCTAATCCTATCATTTTTTGGTTATATTTTTCAAGGATAATGAGCTCCGGTGAATCAGGATGAAATTCCAAACTATCGTCGTCGGCCTTTACCCGGCCGCCGGACTTATAGGTCAAATGATAATTTTTAATTCGGTGAAGATTATATTTCCTAAAAACCGCTTCAACCCAATCGCCAAATTTTGTATCTAAGATTTTTTCTAAAAAACTTCTGATATTTGAATTGTAATTTATGACATTTGCTTTTTGATTTTTTACACATTCCGGCCAACCTGGAATATAATTACTTATCCAAGAATTAGCTTTTATAAATTCGTCAATTAATTTTTCATCTCTCGTAACCGGCGCTAATCGAGCGTAAAGTTGGGCCGTATAAATACTCTTTCGCGGAATATGCAATGACTTATCGGTGATGAAATGATTTAGACAAACTCTGTCCGGCGCGGTTATTTGCCCCCTCCTTCGAAGCAGGCCAAGAAAATTAAGCAGGAACACGGCCAAAGATCTTGCCGTCCAGATCCGGCCATGCTTTGCAATTATCAAAAAATCCAAATCACTTTCTTTATTGGTATTCCCCAAAGCTAAAGAACCGCTTCCGAATACCAATCTTATATAAGGAATGAATCGAAGCAGCCGAACAGCTCTCAAGGCCTTTTTCCATTTATTCTTCGCCAATTCGTTTCTTTCTTTTCTGATTTTAAGCAATTTCCCCCGGCCTTTCAAAAAGTAAAATCCGCCGGCTGACTCGATTAAATCGTCCTTTGCCGGACCGTTCTCATTTTTGAATGAAAAAAACTCCAGCTCTTCTTTAGTCAGCGGATAATCAAGACAATCGTAATAGACAATGGTTTTTAAAATACTCTTTCCCGTTATCGACATTGTGATATCATATTCCTGCCTATTTACCATGAATATAAGCATTAAAGAAAAAATAAATAAAGCGTCTCAAAGCCCCGGAATTTACATCTTTAAAACAAAAAAAGGCGAGTTTTTGTACATCGGCAAGGCGGCTAATTTAAGAAACCGGACGAGACAGTACTTAAGAAAAAAATCATATCCGCCATTCATGGAACACATGATCAACGAGGCCGAAAAAATCGAGTACAAAACTACGGATTCGGAAATAGAAGCCCTTATCCTTGAATCGAAACTGATAAAAGAAAAACAGCCCAAGTACAACATAATGCTCCGCGACGATAAACAGTATTTCTATGTCGTTTTTACGAAAGACGAATTCCCTAAAATTTTCCTGACTCATCGGGCAGTTGAATTGGGCCCTTTTACCGATGGTACAGCCTTAAAAACAACGCTCCGCCTCCTTCGTCACATCTTCCCCTATTGCACCTGCAAACAATTGCATAATAACTTCTGCCTTAATCACCACATCGGAAAATGTCTGGGCTATTGTTGTCTTAAAAATCCGCTTCCCATTCAAAAAAAAGAGGCATTGTTTGCTTACCGTAAAAATATTAAAGCTATAAAAAAGATATTGAACGGCAAAAAAAACTCAGTGATTAAAAGTCTGGAAAAAGAAATGGGTCATCTTGGCGAAAAAAGAGAATTTGAAAAAGCAATAAGCTTAAGAGATAAAATTAAAAAAATAAAACAAGTTTTTGAAAATGCAAAAATTATTCAGGATTCAATCTATCAATCAAGCTTGAATAATACTGGCTCTTTAGAAAAGCTGAAAAATATTTTCGAGTTGCCAAAAATTCCACATCGGATTGAGGGCTATGACATTTCAAATATTCAAGGCAGAAACGCTGCCGGTTCAATGATTGTTTTCACCGAAGGGAAACCGGACAAAAATGAATATCGGAAATTTAAAATTATGGCTAAAAAAACGCCTGACGATACCGCAATGCTTAAAGAGGTTCTTACTCGCCGATTCAATCATCCGGAATGGTCTTATCCTGACTTAATTTTCATTGACGGCGGAATCGCCCAACTAAATGCGGCTGTCAGAATAATTGAAGGAGAGCTCCCGATAATCTCTTTAGCCAAGGGTAAACAAGAAATTTTTTCTTCAACCTTAAAAAAATCGATGCCACTCAAAAATCTTCCAAATGAAATTAAAAACTTAATTCTCAACATAGACACCGAGGCCCACCGGTTTGCCATCGGCTATTACAGAAAATTACACAGAAAAACAGCATTGCAAAAGACAGTTTTTTAAGATATCATTTTTAAGATGAATATTTTACTGTCCATACTGGGCAACAGCTTAGGTCTCTATTTTACCCAATATTCAATTGAAAACTTCGCTTTTTCCGGCGGATATCAAAATTACCTGACCGCTGGCCTTGTTCTTGCAGTTCTGAATTTCACCCTAAAGCCAGTTATAAAATTCATCACTGCGCCGATAATTTTAATGACTTTGGGCCTTTTCATAATTGCGATAAATGCATTGATGCTTTGGATCACCGATTATTTCTTTGTGTTTATGGATATCGGAACAATGACTGCATTGATGCTATCAACAATAATAATAGGGTTCATAAATTTAGTCATCGGGATAATTTACAAATTAGTGGATTAATAAAATGGCTATATTGGATATCATTCAAATTTCAGTATCAATCCTTCTGATTATTCTGGTCTTGCTTCAGCAGCGGGGAGGCGGACTTTCCGGAGTTTTCGGCGGCGAGGGCTCGGTTTACGCCACGAGGCGCGGAATTGAAAAAAGCATTTTCGTATCAACTGTGGTTTTAGCCGTGCTTTTCATACTTATCTCAATTTTAAGATTATTCCTCTAAACTCAAATGACTGATGATCTTGAATTTTTGTATTCCGGGGGCTTAGATCAAAAACCTTCCAAAAAAGAAAGTTTTGGAAAAAAGATAAAAAGCCTCTTAAAAAAACGCCTGAAAAATTTTCTTCCTGAAAAAAACAGAATAAAACATCTGACTAAATTTTTATCCAGGGGAGAAAGGTACATTATCCTCGGCCTCTCAATATTGATAATCGGCTCTATTCTTTTCATTCCGATAGGATATTATATCAGCATAACAAAATCTACGGCAGATTTTGGAGGAGGATTTACCGAAGGACTGATTGGCGAACCGCGATTCATCAATCCTTTATTTTTACAAACCGATACTGACCGGGATCTGGCCCAATTAATTTATTCCGGCCTTCTTAAAAACGACGGCCAAGGAAACTTTATGCCTGATCTGGCTGAAAACTTCACCATTTCTGATGATGGCCTCGCATATCGGTTTAATCTAAGAAAGAACATAAAATGGCATGACGGTGCAAATTTTTCAGCTGATGATATTGTCTTCACTGTAAAAACAGCCCAGAATCAGGATTTCGCCAGCCCCCAAAGAATCAACTGGCAAGGAGTCGAACTGATAAAAATTGACGAATGGACAATTGAATTCAGGCTTAAAAATCCCTACACCCAATTCATAAATAATTTAAGCCTTGGAATCCTTCCCTTCCACCTCTGGCAAGACGTAAAACCGGGGAATTTTATCCTTTCCGAGTTGAACTTAAAGCCTATCGGCACCGGGCCGTATAAATTTTCCAAACTAAAAAAGGATAGGCTTGGCCGGATTACTTCTTATGAATTAATGGCCAACGAAGACTATTATTTAGATGGGCCGTTTATTAAATCGATAAATTTTGAGTTTTATACAAGCGAAGAAGATTTAATCCAGTCTTTTAATTTAAACGGGATTGATAACTTAAGCGGAGTTAGCCCGGCTAATTTAGCCAGTCTAAGATTCCCCGGAAAGGTTAAAATTCACGAACTTAAAATTCCAAGGTATTTTGCCGTATTTTTCAACCAAAATCAAAGCAATGTCCTTTCCGACAAAAATGTCAGACTGGCTTTAGCCCATTCGGTCAATAAAGATAAAATTATTGAAAGTATTGACGGCAAAGGATTCAAAGTTGACTCCCCGACTCTTCCGGAAATATTCGACGAGTTCGAAGACAGTATAAAAAAATACGACTATAATTCTGATTTTGCCAGACAGATCCTTGAAAATTCAGGATGGCAGGACAAAAACAACGACGGCATAAGGGAAAAAGACGACCGGAAACTGGAAATAGAATTTGTCACTCCGTTAAGAAAAGACTTCATCACTATAGGAGAACAACTTAGAGATGACTGGGGAAAAATAGGAATAAAAATAAATTTAACCCCTGTCTCGGTTATTGAGCTCCAACAAAATTATATCCAGCCCAGAACCTATCAGATGCTTCTTTTCGGAGAAGTCCTAAACATTGAACCAGACCCTTTCAGTTTCTGGCATTCTTCTCAAAAAAAAGATCCAGGTCTAAATCTGGCTTTGTATGATAACCAAGGAGCTGATAAACTTCTAGAAGAAGCTAGGCAGGGCCTGAATCCGGTGGTCAAGGCGAATAAATATAACGACTTTCAAAATCTGGTCATTGAAGATCTCCCGGCAATATTTTTATACAGCCCCTACTATATCTATCCTCAAACTAAAAAAATAAAAGGCCTCGAAAACGAACTTCTGGGACTGCCCTCCGAGAGATTCGCCAATGTCAATGAATGGTATATTGAAACTCAAAGAGTAAGCAAGAAATGACAGATTTCAAAAAAATAATAAGCGATTTTCCTACTCAATTTGAAACTGGTTTTGAAATTGCCAAAAATAAAAAAGTTGACGGTTCTTACAGAAACGTAATTTTTTGCGGAATGGGCAATTCAATTATCCCAGCTGAAATTTTATTCACTCTTTTCCCGGAATTACCGAACAATTTCCATATCCATCGCGATTTTGACCTGCCTCTTTGGGTTTCTAAAGATGATTTGGTAATATGTATTTCCTGGTCTGGTAATACCGCTGAAACAATTTCTTCTTATGAAGCAGCCAAAAAATTAGGAACAAAAATTCTAGTTATCGCTAAAGGCGCGAGAATTGGAAAATTAGCCGAAAATACCGGTGATCAATTAATCACCCTTCCCCAAGAAGACATTCCGCCAAGAAACGGAATCGGCTATATGAGTTCAATTCTATTGACTGTTTTGGCTAATTCTGATATTCTTAATTTTCAACCAAGCCAATTATTGGATCTGAAAAAAAACTTAAAAACTGCCGATTTTGAAAAGAAAGGCAAAGAATTATCTGAAAGAATCGACAATTGGACTCCTTTGATCTACTCTTCCTTTCAAAATAGATTCTTGGCTTCTTTCTGGAAAACAAACTTTAATGAATATTCAAAAACCCATGCTTTTTGGAATTATTTCCCGAATCTAGCTCATACCGAAATTGCCGGTTTTGGCTGGGATAACTTTTTTGTTATTTTACTTAAAGATAATCAAGACAGCAGAGAACAGGAGAAAAAAATTTCCGTTGCAGAAAAGTTTTTTAAAGAAAAAGGGATCCCATATGAAACAGCTGAGCTTGAAGGCAAAACAAGACTCGAAAGAATATTCAATAACTATGTTTTAAGCGACTGGACTAATTTTTATCTGGCCAAAAGCCGCCATGTTTTGCCTGAAGAAACGGAAATGATTGAAAGGTTCAAAGAGATGGAGAGATAGCGCGCGCCCGTGATGGAACGGCAGACATGTACGGTTCAGGGCCGTATGACCGCAAGGTCGTGGAGGTTCAAATCCTCCCGGGCGCACCAGAATAAATGGTTCCTACAAGAACTCACAGAACAATTAGAAAAAGAAGTTTAAAACCTGAAAGAGAAAAAGGGCGGATTTCTGTTGGTTTTAAAAAAATCGAACCGAAAAACGACGAACTCAGAATTATTCCGCTGGGAGGGCAGGAAGAAGTCGGCCGGAATATGACCATTTTTGAATATAACGACGACATCGTCATTTTGGATATGGGCCTTCAATTCCCGGAAGAAGACATGCCTGGAATTGACTACATAATTCCCGATGTCCGCTATCTGGAGGGAAAAGAAAAAAATATCCGCGGCGTGATTCTTTCTCACGGCCATCTTGACCACATCGGCGCCGTTCCGCATATCCTGCCCAAACTCGGCTGGCCGCCGGTTTATGCCAGCCGCCTGACTTTATTCTTGCTTCGCAGACGGCTTGAAGAATCCAATCTGGCCCAGTATCTGGTATCGCACGAAATAAATTCAGCTGACGAAGAATTCACTTTGGGCGATTATTTTAAAGTGGCTCTCTTTGAAGTGACCCACAGTATCATGGATGCCTTAGGAATAATTTTACAGACGCCCCAAGGCAATATCATCCACCCCGGCGATTGGCGTTATGATACGACTCCGGTTAACGGCAAACCAACCGACTTTTCGCATTTAGCCCGTTGGAACACCCAAGAAAAACCATCCATCTTAATGATGGAATCGCTGGGTTCGACTAAAGAAGGAAGCCAGTTATCCGAATCGGAAGTTTACAAAAACATCAAAAAAATAATAGAAGCCGCACCGGCCCGCATCATCATCGCCACCTTCTCTTCAATGGTTGAACGAGTATCTCAAATAATCAGTATTGCTGAAGGGCTTGGCAAAAAAGTGGCGCTTGACGGCTATTCAATGAAAATGAACATTGAGATCGCGAAAAAAATCGGCTATCTCAAATTTAACCCTAATGTCATGATTGACATTAAGAATATCCACGACTACCCGCCTAACAAAATCGTCGCTGTTGTTACCGGCGCTCAAGGTGAAGACCGGGCGGTTTTAATGCGCATTGCCAACGGCGACCACCGCCAAATCAGGGTAGAAAAATCAGATACCATCATCTTTTCCTCATCAGTTATTCCCGGTAATGAACGCACGATACAACGTTTAAAAGACAATCTTTACCGGCAGGGAGCCAATGTCATCCATAAAGAAATCATGGACGTACATTCAGGCGGCCACGCTTTAATTGAAGACATCAAACTTTTAATCAGGCAGGTTAAACCGAAATACCTTTTGCCGGTCTACGCCAACCACTATCTGCTTTGTGAAGGGTCAAAAGTCGCCGAGTCAGACGGTTTCCCCAAAGAAAATATATTCATTCTTGATAACGGCAGTATCGGCATCCTAAACCAAAACGGCTTCCATATTTCTCAAGAAAAAACCCAAATTCAGTACGTTTTTGTTGACGGCCTCGGCATCGGCGACATTGGCAACGTGGTTTTGCGCGACCGCCAAGTCCTGGCTCAAGACGGAATGTTTGTTATTGTCACGACCGTTGATTCAAGAACCGGCCGAGTCCGCACCAGTCCCGACATCATTTCACGCGGTTTTGTCTACTTACGCGAAAACACCGAACTCTTGGGCGAAGTCAGAAAAAGAGTCAGGGCTATTGTTGAAAGAAAAACTGCTAACCGCGGCCCGATAAATTGGATTTATTTAAAAGATGAAATTAAAGAAAAAATCGGCTCGTTCCTGTTTCAAAAAACAGAACGAAGACCGATGATCTTGCCAGTAGTAATTGAAGTTTAATTTATAATCTATGACTCGGATATTTTCCGGCATCCGTCCGTCAGGAAAATTGCATTTAGGCAATTATCTTGGCGCTATAAAAAATTGGATTGAACTTCAAGACAAAAATCCCGAACTTTGCGTTTTTATGATTGCCGATTACCACGGGATTACTACTCCGTTTGAACCTAAAAAATATGGGGAACAGATTCTGGATACGGCTTGCGAATTTCTGGCGGCCGGCTTAAATCCAAAAAAAATTCTCTTAATCCGCCAATCACAAATTCACCAACACATAGAACTTGCCTGGATTTTTAACACAATAACTCCAATAAGCTGGCTGGATCGTTTACCAACCTATAAAGAACAATTAGAAAAAACTAAATCAAATAATGTAGGCCTCCTTGATTATCCTGTTCTTATGGCCGCCGATATTTTAATTTATAAAGCTAATCTAGTTCCAGTCGGCGAAGACCAGCTCCCTCATATTGATCTAACAAATGAAATATTGAAAAAAATCAATTCCACATTTGGCCAAACTTTTGAACCGGTCAAAGCCCATCTGGCTCCCGGCGCAAGAATTATGTCTTTACAGGATCCAGCCAAAAAAATGTCTAAAACCGAAGACGAAGGAATTGCCTTAACTGACTCCCCTGATCAAATCCGTGAAAAAATAAAAAAGGCGGTGACTGATTCCGGTAGAGAGATAAAATTTGATGAAAAAAACAAACCGGCAATTTCAAATCTTCTTACGATTTATTCATTGCTTTCCAATAAACAAATCTCGGATTTTGAAAAAGAATATGAAGGGAAATCTTACGTTGAGTTTAAAAATGGCCTAACTGAAACAGTTGTAAGTTTTCTCAAGCCATTCCAAAAAAAATACAATCAATTCAAAAATAATATTGGCGAAGTTGAAAAAGTTTTAGAAGACTCGGAAGAAAAGGCCCGAAATGAAGCTCAAAAAACTCTCAACGAAGTCAAGCAGAAAATTGGCGTATTATCTCGCTAATCTCTTCCACTTTTTGCTCCATAATATATTGGGTCTTCCCTTCAGTTACTAATCGCATTACCGGTTCTGTGTTCGACGGCCGTACGTTAAACCACCAATCAGAATACTCAATAGTTATCCCATCTAATTCATCTAATCCCCCGTCTTTATAATTTTCTTTTAATTTTTGGAGAATGCCTGTTGCTTGTTTTTGGTCTTTTATTTCTATGCTCATTTCTTCCGAATGAAAGTATTTATTAAAAGGCTGCGCTAATTCGCTGATCGATTTACCTGATTTTTGAAGAATCTCTAAAACTTTCAATTTCATCAATTCTGGCGCTTCAACATAAAATACATCCTTGAAATAAAAATGGCCGGATAGTTCAGCCCCGAATAATGCTTTGTTCTCTCTCATTTTTTCTTTCATAAAAACATGGCCGACTCGGGAACGAATCGCTTCTCCGCCGTTTTCTTTTATAAATTCAGGAATGGCTTTGGTAAAACGAAGATCATAAATAAATTTCGGCCTGACAAAACGGCTGAAAAATGGCCTTTTATCCAAAAATGTTTTAATTATAATTCCGCTTAATAAATCTGCTCTGATTTTTTTGTTATTTTCAAAAATTAAAAGCCGGTCGCTGTCAGGATCAAACTCAAATTTAATGTCTTTTGCTTCCGGTTCCTTTAAAAGGCCTAACTTATTTAATAGAAAGCCTTTGTATTCTTCCTCTAAATTTTTCTCGACTATTTTTCCTTTCCTTATTCCTTTAATTTCTATGTTTTCAGATAATTTTTTAATCTGCATAAGGCCATTTTGTTCTCCTATCGGAATCGCTTGCTCCCTGACTATTTTAAGCCCGTTATAATTTGGCAGATTATGGGAAGCGGTAATCATAACCCCGCCGGCGGCATTAAGTTTATTGACCGCAAAATAAAAAAGCGGCGTAGCCGCCGAACCAATATCAATTACATCAACTCCTGAAGCAGTAATTGCAGAAATAACCGAATCTTTTAATGAACCTGAGCTTTTTCTTATGTCTTGGCTGATAACCAATTTATCTGGATTTAAAAATTTAACTATCCCTGCCGCGATTTTAAAAACTACATCCTCATTGATTTCATCCGGATAAATTCCCCGGATATCATAAGCATGGAAAATATTGCTCATAAAATGATTATAATTGGGAACAAGGATGATTGAAAGTTATTTCAATTCATCTGAGTGAAATAATTATATGGACGTATTTGTCTATATAGCATATTATTTACTCGCTATGTCTTTATCAGTCGGTATTGTCGGTCTGCCAAATGTCGGGAAAAGCACACTCTTTAAAGCCCTGACTAAAAAAGCGGTTGATATCCAGAATTACCCTTTTACCACCATTGACCCGAATGTCGGCGTTGTTGCCGTGCCTGATGAAAGATTATTTGAGCTTGCTAAAATTTCCAACCCGAAAAAAATAATTCCCACAATAATTGAATTTATAGATATTGCCGGGCTTGTGAAAGGCGCGGCTCAAGGAGAAGGCTTAGGCAATAAATTTTTAGCCAATATCAGAGAGGCCGACGCCATCGCCCACGTAGTCCGGATTTTTACGGATGAAAAAATAACCCATGTCCATAATAAAATTGATCCAACTAATGATATAGGGATTGTAGAGACCGAACTTGAACTGGCTGATCTCCAAACCAAAGAAAGAAGAGATGAAAAGAAAAATAAAGATTTGCCAGTATTAGAACTGCTTACAGATAAAAAAGTTATTTTCATACTCAATGTTTCCGAAAAACAATTAATTGACGGCTGGCAGCCTGATGGAGAATTATTAAAAACTATTAACGGAAGAGATAGCGTGATCCTTTCAACTCCGCTTGAACTGGCTTTATCTGAAGCAACTCCCGAAGAAAAAAAAGAATATCTTGATGAATTCAATATAACAGAGAGCGGACTTGATTCGCTTATTAAAACCGCTTATAAGACTCTTGATCTCATCACTTTCTTTACCACCGGCGAAGATGAAACCCGCGCTTGGACTGCTAAAAAAAACGATCTGATCCCAAAAGCAGTGAAAGCGATTCATACTGATTTTGAAAAATTATTTATTCGGGCCGAGGTAATAAATTGGGAAACTTTAATAGAAATTGGCGGCTGGGCTCAAGCTAAATCAAAAGGGCTCATTAAAACCGTTGGCAAAGATTATATCATCCAAGACGGCGATGTGGTTGAGGTAAAAATTTAAAGAGGTGGTCAACGACCACCTCTTTCGTACTCCTCGACTGCTTGCCGGTTGTTCTCCCGGAACTCTTCGAGAAGTTGTTCTTTCCTCTCCATGGCGGCTGGTGTTCTCTTAATCGCCAACTTGAGGAAAAAAAGACATAGGAGCAAAATAATGAGCGTCATCGCCGGAACCGAAAATATGCGATGCATATAAAACTCCTTTTCTATTTATATTGTATATTAAAGTTTAACAAATGTCAAATTTAAGACAAATATCAAGAATATGGCTACATAATTGACTATTTTACTTGATTTTGTTAGGCTTGGCGAATATGGAAGAATTATCAGAACGACAGCAATATGAACTGGCTTTTCATTTGCTTCCCTCTTTTACTGAAAATCAAATTGAAGAAAAAAGACGGGAAATCGAAGGACTGATTTCAAAAAACGGCGGGATTGTCGGCCGCTACGGAGAAATCAAAAAAAT